>CAMLNK010000810.1 GCA_946481035.1 uncultured Dyadobacter sp.
TGCGATAATCACAACCAGCAGGATAGCAATCAGTTTTTTTTTCGACACAAGCCTTTTTTGTTAAGCGCGGATCGCTCTCACTTTATCATTCAGTTCGAGGCGAAACCGCAAGAGTTCCTTAAAGCTTCGAATACAAACTTTCCAAAGGTTCCATTTCACGATCGAAACGGTGCCGGTTTCCCGGTCTTTGTGGGTGATAGGGATATCGAACAGCTGCTGCCCTGATTTTTTCGCCATCACAGCCAGGAAAATGTTCGGTGCGAACGGTTCCGGGTTGGGCAGCTGGTTCATCAGTTTTTGCAGGAATGTTCCTTTAATCAGACGGAACGGAATGTTGCTGTCCATGATGAATGTACCATAAACAGTGGATATCGTGCCGCGGAGGAATTTCGTGATAAAGAGGCGTACGCCGGCATCGTGCCGAACCTGGCGGTAGCCGAGTACAAATTGCGACTGGTTGCGTTTTTCCCAGAGCTTGTCAAAATCGTCGGAAACGAACTGGTCGTCGCTGTCGGTCTGGAACACGTATTCCGAGCCTACTTCCAGCGCTTTGCGGTAGCCGTTTACAACCGCATTACCATGCCCGCCGTTTTTCTGGTGAACCACCGTGAGGTTATCGATCTTTTTGTCGAGCTCATCCAGTAATACCTTCGTATTGTCTTTAGATCCGTCGTTGATGACGATCAGGGTAGTGTTATCGTTGGGGAATTTGGTTTTAAGGAAGGAGGTCCAATTATAAACTACTTTTTCGATACAATCCTGCTCATTGTATGCGGGCATTACTATACTCAGAAGATATGACATGCAAAAGCGTATTTGGTATGGTTGCGCGAAATTAATAAATAAAGCCTGTAACCGGGCTATGGGGTTTCATTATTTAGTAAGCGTACTTGTCTTTCAGGGCGTTAATCGGTTTCTCGAAAAAGTGCCAGGAAACCGATGCGACTAAGACAGTAAGTGCTACTACAACCGTTGCTTCGAATGCGATATTGCCTTCGAGGCTGGGGATATATTGATAGATTTTCCGGAAAAGCCTGACCGTCGGATGCATGGGACCGCTGTGAAAGTGGTTGTATACAAAATTGTGGTACAGGTACAGGCCATAGCTGATTTTGCCAAGATAAATACACACCGGATTTTCGAGGAACGCGGCCATCCAACCCTTGAAACCCATCACAGCGCGTCCTATGAGCATAAACCCGAAAATGGATGACATGGTTCTGTCGAGTACCACGTACGGGAAGTTGAACGGCTGCGCCAGGGATTTGGCCCACCATTGTACCAGCATCCACCCCATCAAGCCAAGCAGAACCGGCCATGATTTGTTGAAAAATTTAACAAACAGATCATTTTTGTAGAGCTGCATCCAGGCCATGAGCCCGCCCAGCGCGAACGAGTCGAAGCACGCAGGCGTAGACACATACGCGACCGTCCATTCGCCCATGGTGACGAAGTTGGTACCGGGTATCCGGCCGGAATAGAAAATGTAGGCACGCAGCAGGATGCTGAAAACACCCATCAGCCCCAGCACGGGCACCAGTCTGTTTTTGGGAATGAAGAATATCAGAAAAGGGAAAAAAAGGTACACCTGCTCTTCTACCGCCAGCGACCACAAATGGTCCACCGAACCCATCCAGGTTTTGTGCAGCGCAATATAGATGTTGGTACCATATAATGCGAGCCACGCCAGCTTGTCACGGACGGGCGGCACATTGAGGATAAACAGAATGGCGATGATCAGGTAATAAACCGGGAAAATCCGGATTGTTCTACGGATCAGGAACTTGCGCAGGTATTTCTTGAAACCGCCGGGTGTTCCATAAGTTTTTTCCTTGCTTTTGAGCAGGATGCGGGAGATCAGGAAACCGCTGAGCACGAAGAAGATCGTCACACCCAATGCGCCAAACGGGATGATGTTGATCTCCACGATCAGGTGGTCGAGCAGAACAAGCCCCACTGCAATAAAGCGCACGCCGTCAAGTTGAATAATGTGTCCTTCCGAATTGGTGCGCATGGTTACCAGTTAACTTTCACTTCTTTTTTACGCGATTCTTTCACCGTTACACGCTGGTCTTTGAACAGAATGCCGGTTTCGTTGCCCTGCTGATGGATCAGCGCGACTTTGTAGGTGCCTTTGTCCATTTCCGAGAAGGGGATATCGGCATAGAAGCCTGGGGCAAAGTAATATTGTTTCAAAAACAGCTGCTTGCGGCTTTTGTTACGCGTGCGCAGGGCCGGGAAAATGTAATAGCATTCATCCGAGCTTAGCAGCACATACACCCCGCTGTCCTGCAAGCGCTGGCTTGTGAATGAGGTGTTTTGTACTTTAATAGACGCGGTATCGGTAGTGAATGTAGTTTTATCGTACAAATCCACCATACCGCGCGAACTTCCGGCATAGTTCTGGCGATCAGCGATGGCGATGAGCGGCAGCCATTTGTCATAAATGACCGGTGTTTTCTCCACGATATTAGCCGCAAACGAGGTGTCGGCCAGGTATTTCAGCGATTTATCTGTAAACGTCCAGTTAAATTGCCAGGTTACCAGCTGTTTCCTCAGATTGTACGCGTCCACCAGATGGTAATGGTAGCTGAACACATTGAACGTCACCGCCAGGGCGATAATCGCTGTAATGTAAGGTGAAAGGAAGCTGCCGCGGATGGGTACCACAACATAAATGTAGGCGACGATCAGTAACAGCACGGAGTAGATTTTATAGCGGCTGGTGATCAATCCCTCCAATCCAAAACCGGCGCGGGTATAGACCACGATCAGGGCAGTTCCGAGAATGAACAGAATCGCTCCCAGGCAGAAAAGATCGGTAGTGCGCTCGAATTTTACCGAATATTTATTCCGGATAATGCGGAACAGGGTGGTGGAAGCGATTGAAACCGCTACGAGAAACAGCACAATACCGAGGAAAAGGCAGACCTTAAAATGATCCAGCACCGGAATAGATTCGGCAAACGAACCCAGAAACGCCATGTAGCCCTTCGCAAGCTGCACAATACCGGCCTTCGATTCCGGATTGGATTCAGGTTTGGTATACCAATAAAAATAGCAGAAAATTTCGGCAATGCTGACGATGATCCATAATGCAAAGCGCTTCCGATTCTGCGCCAGGAAGAGCAGCAGCGCACCCAGAGGCAAAACCATCAGGCCATTACCACTTGTAAGCACCGTTACTACGCTGAGCAGTATCGCAATCGAAAAAGGTAATACTTTGGGATTGATCACCAGGTACATCGTCCAGAGCACGAGCGTTACTACGCCCAGGTTCTGC
>CAMLNK010000811.1 GCA_946481035.1 uncultured Dyadobacter sp.
CAACCCACAAAAGCCGGTAGCGGATGATGTAAGTTGCTATTTTATTCCACATAATTAATTATTCAGTTCACAAAAAGTTGCAAATATAGCTACGAGGATGGGAAATGGGGCATTTTTAGGGCTTCAAATGCCCGTCAATCTTTCAAGGTGATGGTATTCAATGCCAAAAAACCGTTTGGCTTCCCGGATCTTTTCGAGTGCCGCGGCCTGTGATTTTTCGCTTTTCTTACCCCTGGTTCCTACAATCAGGACGTTTTTGGGCGTATGGGCGTCGGATATGAATTCGAACACCTTCGTTTTGTAGCCAAAATATTCCAGTACCAGCGCACGGATTCCATCGGTCACCATTTCCGCCTGCCTTTCAAGGAAAATACCGTGCCGGGTCAAAAAGCTCACATCGTTTTCCGTTTTGTGCTTCTCGATTTGCCTGCGGATCTGTTTGTGGCAGCAGGGCGCTACTACGATCAGATCGGAACCAGCCTGAATGCCTTTGAAAATGGCGTCGTCGGTGGCGGTATCACAAGCGTGCAATGCAATGAGGATATTCGTACCGGTGGCGTCGAACTGATCGATCGTACCTTCCCGAAATGATAATCCCCCGAATCCGGCGTTTTGGGCGATCTGGTTGCATAATGTAACCAGGTCGTCGCGGAACTCGATGCCCGTCACCTTCGGGTTGAGCATCAATACATTTTTGAGATAATCGTACAAGGCAAACGTGAGGTAACCCTTGCCAGAGCCCATATCCGCCACTTTCACCTCATTTTCCGGATTGATTTCGCGGATCAGGCTGCTTAGAATGTCGATGTAATGGTTGATTTGCCGGAATTTATCCTGCGCATTGTGAAAGACGTTGCCCTGCTGATCGGTGATTTTCAAATCGAAGAGATAGCCTTTGTCTGCCGGAGATATCAGCCGGTTTTTGTTCTTGTCGTGGCTCAAAGCGGGCGCCTCGCGAGTGGCGACGGCCTTTTTCTTCAATGTCGTCTTGCCGCTGGGATGTATTTCAAAAAGAACATCCGAATCCACAAGCTGCAACGTCGCGACGCGGAAATCGCTTCCGAGCCATTCCCTGAGCATCGCTATTACTTCTTCGAATGTGTGGTTTTTGGTAATATCGCGCGTTTTGTGACGATAGGTAAGGCTCAGCCGCGGCTCTTTCCTGATGAGGACTTTTTTGATGTAAATATTTTTCAGGCTTTCATCGGTACCGTGGTAGTTGCCGAGCGAGAGTTTTACAAAGGAGCCGTTATTCAGACTATTTTCGCTCTCGGTAATGAATTCCTGAGCCTTTTCGGTAACATTCATGAGGGTGCTTCAAGCTTTTCTATAACAGGTAACGACCAAATGTGCCGTTACAGTTTCAATGCGCAGGAATAATCACTTGATGATCACTTTCGGGATCTCTATTTCGACACGGATGCCATTCTGCGCCTCGCTGTGGATCTGTATTTTACCGTGCAGACTTTCCACACGGCTTTTAATATTTCTCAACCCGACGCCCTGACGGTCGGGGTCGATCATTCCGGTACCGTTGTCACTCACCACAAGGACGATCGTTTTGACATGTTCGGTCAGATCTACCGATGCCTCGGTAGCGCCGGAGTGCTTAATAATGTTGTTGGTCAATTCAAGGACAATGCTGTACAGCTCAAATTCGATCTTGCTGTTGAGCCGGTTGTTCATTCCTTTCTGGTTGAAAGTGAATGCAATGTTCTTGTTTTCGTTCAGTTTACTGATCAGCCGGTGCAGGGCCATGATCAGCCCGTGCTCTTCCAGTTCGGCGGGCATCAGGTTGTGCGAAAGGCTTCTGACTTCTTTGTAGGCGGCCCCCACCATTTGATGGACGCTCTCATAAATCTTTTGTTCTTCGGCAGAAAGTACTTTTTTGTCGATCCCGTACAGGTACCAGTTCAGCGATGCCAATGTGCCGCCAAGATGGTCGTGAAGCTCGGCGGCTACGCGTTTTCTTTCAATGGTCTGCCCCTCGATCAGCGCGGCCTGGATTTCCGCATTTTTCCTGCGGAGCTTTTTGTTGTTGAACCAAAGGAAGACTGCGAACATGATTACCAGGCAGGAAAAGCCGATCAGGAAGCGCTGCACGGTACGTTGCTCGCTGATGATTTTTTGCTGGATTTCGGAATCCATCAGCTTATTGTCGTACATGAGCTGGTACATCGTGTATTGCCGCTTGATCGCCTCATCGTGGATCATTCGGCGGACGTAGTTAACCGCCTGGCTGTAATCCAGGGCGACATCGTACATTTTCTTCGCTTTATAGGAACGCGAGAGCGTTACGAGCGCCCAGTTGGTTTGCTGGGTGGAGTGGTAAATTTTCGAATAGGCCAATGCGCGCAGCCCCGCTTCGATCGATTTGTCGTACTTTTTCTGGTAATAATAGATATTGCTCAGGTCGTTGAGGCAGTTCAGTTCACCATACCGGTTCTGGATTTTACGGAACAGGGCGATGCTTTGCAAAAAGTATTTTTCAGCCTCGGTGTAGTTAGCCGTGCGAACGTTCATGTAACCTATGCTTTGCAATACAGTGGCGCGGCCCCAGTCGGAGTTCATCTTGTCGAACATTTTGTACGACCGATCATAGAGCTTTGCCGCAACATCGTACATACTTTTTTCGCGGTAGCAGTTCCCCAGGTTCTCAATACTCAATGCCAGTGAGCTGTCGGCTTTCAGGTGGGTGAAAATCTGCACGGCATGCTCGTAATTGATCCGCGAAGAATCCCATTGGCGGTATTCGGAGTAGCTTTCACCCAAAAAGCGCTTGCCGTGCGCGGTAAACATCGGCAGGTTCAACTGTTTTGAAAGCGTGATCGTTTCGTTGGAGAGTTCCCGCAAAACGTCGTAGCTGCCGTCCAGTAAGTAGTAGGTGCTCAATAAGTTGTATGCAAGGAGCTTGCCTTTTCCCCACTGGTGTTTTTGGGAAAGTCTCAGTACATGTTTGGAATAAAACATCGACTTTTCCGCGTCCTGGAACAGGTATTCTGAGGCGAGCCTATGGTATCGGAGGATGAGGAGCGTATCTTCTGCAAAGCCTTCCTGCGGTTTGGATTCCACCACTTCGGCGTTTCTTTGGGCGCCGTTCCCCTGCCCGGTGGAAGTACACCGGCTGAAAGAAAGAATGCATCCTAACGAGAAGAGGAGAATTAGTTTGTAGAATTCATTCATATATCACTGATCTCTTGACAGTTAGGCGCGTAGTGGGTTGTCGAATGTTGGATTAATAAGGCACACCTTGTTAACCTTTACTTACAAAAATATTGTC
>CAMLNK010000812.1 GCA_946481035.1 uncultured Dyadobacter sp.
TTTCAGCAAGTCCAGAAAAGGTCTACAAGGCAGTTTACGCCCGCAGTTCCCGCACATTAACCGAAGAAAACCGCTCGATGATGACCGAATTCGACGTCAATAACCGGTCTAATGAACTAAAAGCCGGCATGTACGCACAGGTGCAGCTCAATACCGAGCGTACGGGCAACACACTTTTCGTTCCTACAACCGCTGTCGTCAATTCCAGCGAGCAAGTCTTCGTCATCCGCGATAAAGGCAAAAAAGCAGAATGGGTGCCCGTAAAACGCGGCGTCGTAGTCGATACGCTGGTGGAGGTATTCGGTGATCTGCACGATGGTGATGCGATTGTGAAAAAGGCATCGGAGGAGTACCGTAACGGGCAGGATTTGTAAACAAGAACCATAACATCAGCCGTTCGTTCATTAGAGCGGGAAAGTGGTCGTAGTGACAACTTTTCCGCTCTATTTTTGTTTAAAAACAATGCACACTATTTCATGAATGTGATCAGTTTCAGAAAATTGAAGGAATTTTACGAAATTCATGCTGATTCAAAACCTTATCTGACCTCCTGGTTCAAAACCGTAAGGAAAGCGCAATGGAACGATATCAATGCATTGAAAGCTGATTTCAAGAGTGCGGATCTGATCGCAGACAACAGGGTTATTTTCAATGTAAAGGGTAATCGCTACCGAATGGTCACCCGAATCAGCTTTGACCATAAACGAATCATGATCAAATGGCTGGGAACACATGCAGAATACGACCGTATTAATGCAAAGACAATCTAAAAAATGGTAGATATAAAACTGATCGAGACCGAAGAGGAATACAACGAGGCAGTAAAACGTCTCGATGTGCTATTTGACGCGCCAATCGGCAGCTCCGAAGCAAAAGAAGCCGATGTGCTGGCATTACTTATTAACCAGTACGAGGAAGAGCATTATCCAATCGATGAACCAAACCCCGATGAACATAGGAGGCTAAGAATGGAGGAAACGGGTTTTAGAGAAGATTGAATTACGACAAAAAAATGCCGGGCTTACGTCCGGCATTTTGCTATTTGACTTTCAAAAATCATTTCCTGCTGTAAGTATCCAGCGTTGCTTGCGGGAAGGAGCGAAGGATGTCGGCCATCGTATTCTTGATCATCGTGTTCTGATCTTCTTTCTTGGTTGGCGCTTTCACTTTGCCCGAAGCCCAGCCTTGCCATACCATTCGCTCTGTGGCTTTCTGGTAGATGTTCAGAATGAAACGACTCTCCTGGTAGTTGTAGGTCGAGATATTGTTACCTCCGCCGTACCACCACATGTAAGGCGAATACATGTTGTTGGAGCGTACTTGCTGACGGTCCTTCACGTCGGTCATAAAGCGCACTACGATTTCGGGATTCTGCTGATCCAATTTGTAGCCTTTGGCCTCCATCACCTCCACCACGGCATCGCCCAGGCGGCGACGGTTCAGTTCGCTGCCCAGCAACGGGTCCTGCTCCATATTATGCTCGGCCTCTACTTTGAAAGTCTTGAATTGTTTCAGGTTCACTGCGGAATCATAATCGTAACTCACTTGAAGGGCGTTACTGCACGCCATCATGAATACACCCGCCACTACCGCCATACCCGCGGATTTTATCAACTTCACTATGGTTTTCATTGTGTTTTTGAACGTTTGGTTTTTGTTATGGTATTCTGACAGTTTCAGAGGGTAAATGGTTTAAATGCCTGTGAAACATCTATTAAACTTGTAAACAAATAAAATTGATATATCGATCGGGAAAATTACTTATTTTGATGCATTTCAAACGTTTGCATAACGCTCTGCCCCACATTTAACATTACCGCGATCCGGCATGGACTGTTGCAGGCCGCGCATTGAAATAATGTACCTGAAAACAAAAACGCGCCCGGATTTTGCCGGACGCGATGTACTGGGAATATATAAGGGACCACGAACTTTAACGACCTATCCTAGACGTGCTTATAGTCAGGATGTTTGTAAGGAGCCCGGTAGGCGCGGGCCAGTAATGCATTAGCTTCTCTATCTCCGACAATTTCGCGTTTTATTGGGTCATAAACAATCGAACGGCCTGTTTTCATTGAAAGATTTGCCAAAATGCAACTTGCAGTCGATATATGCCCTTCCTCGATGTCGGCAACCGGTCGGCCATTGTTCTCGATCGCCGCCAGGAAGTCGAGCATATGCAGGCGCGTTGCGGGTGCTGCATTCAGCTCGATCTTGTCTTCTTTCAGGTCCTCGGGATATTTTTCCTTTTCGTACACAACATCCTTATGGATCTTCTCGCCCTTGCCTTGCGGGATGAAATCGTACGCCATGGTACTTGCCCAAAGCGTGCCTTTTTCACCGTAAAGCGTAAATGACCACGGGTAGTCGGGGTTGTTAGGCGTGCCCCAGGTGCGGTGCTGCCACACGCAGTTCAAGCCATCGTATTCAAAAATCGCTGATTGTGTGTCGGATATATTAGACTTACCTTCTTTCTGCACATAAATACCACCCGTCGACGTGATTTTTTTCGGCCAGCCCAATTTCAGCATCCAGCGCACCGTGTCGAACATGTGCACGCACATATCGCCGGTAATGCCGTTGCCATATTCCATGAACGTTCTCCACCAGCGCACGTGCGGCGAGCCGTCGTACGGGCGCAGGGGCGCGGGACCGGTCCATTTTTCATAATCCAGGTAATCCGGAACGGCTTCTACCGGCGGATTACCGTTGGCACGCATATGGAAATAGCAGCACATTTCAACGTGCGAAATCTTGCCCAGCAAGCCAGCGTCCACGATGTTCTTCTTAGCCTCAATTAAATGCGGTGTGCTTTTCCGCTGCGTTCCTACCTGCACTACCTTTTTATATTTGCGTGCGGCCGCCACCATCGCTTCGCCCTCCATCACATCCACACTGATCGGCTTCTGCACATACACGTGCGCACCGGCCTTCACGGCGTCGATCATTTGCAATGCATGCCAATGGTCGGGCGTACCAATCAGCACGATGTCCATTTCATTTTCAGCAAGCATTTTCTGGTAATCGCCATACAACTTCGGCGTCTTGCCCGATTTTTGCCGCTGGCTCACCAGTTTACCCGCTTCGTTCAATTGGTTTTTATCCACATCGCACAATGCGATCACCTCCACCGGCGCTACCTGAATCAGTCTGAAAAGATCACTTTTACCATACCAACCCGTACCGATTAACCCCACACGCCATGTTTTGGCAGGATTGATCAGGTCCATTCCCTGCGCTCCGAAAGTTGAAAGTGCCAATGCGGCCG
>CAMLNK010000813.1 GCA_946481035.1 uncultured Dyadobacter sp.
ACCGTGGCGGGTTTCAATGCGAACCAAGCTACTTCCGCGGCGGGTGGAAGCTCGTTGCAGATCCGCGGGCCGAAGTCGCTCACGGCCAATTCGAGCCCGATGGTGGTCATGGACGGCGTGATCTTCAACGGCAGCATTGCCGATATTAACCCGGCCGACATTGAAACTATGGACATTCTCAAAGACGCCAGCTCGGCCGCGGTTTTTGGGGCAAGGGCCGCGGGTGGGGTGATTTTGATTACTACCAAAAAAGGCACCACCGGCAAGCCGGTGATCAATGTATCGGCGAATGTGGGTACCGCACAGACGACCAACGATTTCAAACCTTTCGACAAGGATGGTTACCTGACCTTCCGCCGCGATTTGCTCCGCGCGACCAATCCCGACCGTCCTTCTTTTTATTATGACAACCCGGGTACGCTACCGGCGGGTGTTTCGCTCGAACAATGGCGCACGGCGAGCAACAATCCGCAAGCCGACAACACCCAGGAATGGCTCAGCCGCCTCCGCTTTTTCCCGATCGAGACCGAAAATTACCTGGCCGGTAAAACCGTGGATTGGTATAAAGAAGTGATCCGGACCGGTTTGCGGCAGAACTACGACGTAAGCATCGGCGGCGGCTCGCAGAATGTGACATATTACTGGTCGCTGGGTTACCAGAACAACGAAGGCATATTACGCGGCGATCAGTTTTCGACGATCCGCTCGCGCCTGAATGTGGATTTCAAGGTGACCGACTGGCTCAATGTAGGCGTGAACAGCCAGTTTGCCGATCGCGATGAGGGTACCGTGCCCGCCAACCTGCCGCAGATGTTCATTATGAGCCCCTACGGCTCGATGTTCGACGAGAACGGCAATGCGATGTGGTATCCCAACAGTTTTGCAGTAGCCAATCCGCTGATCAATTATTATGGTCAGGAAAGGATGAAAAAGGTGAATACGCTGTTTGCTTCGCTCTATGGAAAGATCAGGCTGCCTTTTGGATTTGACTACAAAATATCCTTCCAACCGCGGTACGAAGCTTCGAAAGACTACAATTTCTGGTCGTCCAATACCCTCGACGGCGGCTCCACGCGCTCGGGCGGGTACAGCACGCGTGCGGACGCGTCCACGTACGAGTACATTCTCGACAACCTCCTGCATTGGAACAAGCAGTTTGGTGTGCACCATTTCGATGTGACATTGCTGTACAGCGCCGAGCGGAACCGGGGCTGGTATTCCCGGATCGCGAACCAGGGTTTTGTACCTAATCAGAACCTGGGCTTTCACGGTATGCAGTACGGCACCAGCCCGGCTATGGAGACGAACGATACCCAGATCACCGGCGATGCGGCCATGGCGCGGCTCAATTATACCTTGTTTGATAAATACCTGATTACCGCGTCCGTTCGTCGGGATGGCTTCTCGGCATTCGGTACCAAGCAGCCGAGGGCGGTTTTCCCGGCTGCCGCGGTGGCATGGAAGATTTCGGAGGAGAAGTTTTTCCATATCGATTTTGTGAGCCAGATGAAGCTGCGTTTATCGTGGGGCGTGAACGGAAACCGCGACATCGGGGCCTATTCGGCGCTCGCGCAGCTGCTTTCGGCCATGTATTACGATGGTACCAATGTGCAGGTGGGCGTTTATAACACTTCACTCGCCAACCCGAACCTCGTTTGGGAGAAAACAAAGTCCATCAATATCGGTATGGACCTGAGCCTGCTCAAAAATCGCATCGACCTGAGCATGGAATACTACGATATGACCACCACCGACCTGCTGATGAAGCGCCTTTTGCCCGAAATCACCGGTTTCAAGGACATTACCACCAATCTGGGCCTGTTGGGCAACAAAGGTTTTGAAATGACCATTAACACCATCAATACCGAGCAGGCCAATTTTACCTGGCGCAGCGGACTGGTGTTTTCTTTTAACCGGAACAAAATCAAGCGGTTGTTCGGCGACTACAAGGAAGAAACGGTGGATGGTAAAACCGTTTCGCGCGAACTTCCCGATTATTCCAATGAATGGTTCCCGGGCCAGGCCATCGACCGTGTGTGGAACTATAATGTGACGGGAATCTGGCAGACCGCCGAAAAGGATGCGGCGGCGGTGTACAAATTACAACCGGGCGATTTCAAAGCCGTGGATGTGGATGGCAATGGCAAATACGAGGCGCTGCTGGATAAGCAGTTTATCGGCTACCGGCAGCCGCGGTTCCGGATCGGCCTGCGCAATGAGTTCACATTCTGGAAAAACTTCACCGCCAGCGTATTTCTCAGAAGTGAACTCGGTCACATCGCGCCATTCGCGGAAGGCCTGCGCACGGGAGGCTCCGATACTTATGACCGCCGGAATACCAACGATTTCCCTTACTGGACACCCGATAACCCGACCAACGAATATGCCAGGCTGAACACCAATACCAATGTCTTTGGCGGCGGGATCAAGGTTTACAAAAAGCTGTCGTTTCTGCGCTTACAGGACCTGAACGTGGGCTATTCATTGCCCGCCGATCTTTCCAAAAGGCTGAAAGTGAGCAGCGTGCGTGTGTTCGCTTCCGCGCGGAACCTGCTCACTTTCACCAAATGGCCCGGCTGGGACCCGGAGGCCTGGGATAGCGATGGAAACAACGTGCCTATGCCCAAAAATTTCACAATCGGGCTCAATCTCTCATTGTAAACAGCCATTAACCTCAGCATTATGAAGATCTTTCAATACCTCATACTAGTTGTTTTGCTGCTTTGCCAGTCGGCCTGCGACAAGGATTGGCTGAAACCGGAGCCGTTGTCGTTTTTTAGTCCGGAGAATGTATTCGTGGACAAAGCGGGCATGGAGGCACTGCTGATTACCATGCGGAAGGACCTCAAAAACGAGTGTACCGGCACGATGCCCAACCTGACGATGGAATTTGCAGCCTCCGATCTGGCGTCGCCGTGGTCGCAGCTCGATTTTTACAATCTTACGCCCAATACCGACCAGTATTACCGCTTCCTGACGATGTTTACAGTGATTTATTCTTCGATCAAAAACTGTAACGTGCTCATCAGCAGGATCGACGATATTAAATGGAATTCGGACCAGGAGCGGAATGCGATCCTTGGAGAGGCGCTCTGGCACCGGGCCTATTGGTATTATCGCCTTGTGAATTCTTACGGCGACGTGCCGTTCCTGGGCGGCGAGATACAGGAAGCGAAGCTCGATTTCCAGACCCACAGCCGCTGGACGATCCTGGAAAAGATCAAAACGGACGTTGAATTTGCCGCAGAATGGCTGCCGGTTACGGCTA
>CAMLNK010000814.1 GCA_946481035.1 uncultured Dyadobacter sp.
GGCATTCCGAAACACTGTAAAAAATGATTGGGCCTACTACGCGAGCCTGGGCACAAACTTCAAGGTTTCGTCCAAAGAGACCATTTCATATGATTGCCGCGGCCCCAAAAATGAGTTTTTCAGCCAGAGCTTCACCAAGAAAGGCGACGTTTCCCCCGTTACTTCGATGAACTTCGCGGTGGGGATCGAGAAATCCTGGCATCCGATCGTGGTGCAGGCAGAAGGTTACTGGGTCAATTATTTCAAACCGCTCACACCGCTCCGCCAACAGGCCGGCCCGGGCGTGAAAGTGAAGCTATTGTACCAGATAGGCCGTCAAATGTAGCTTTTACACATTAAGTTTCGCGGGCAGGGTATTGAAACTTGTCCGCGAAATTCTATTTTTGGCCTTTATTTACTCCCCTATTTGACGAGCTTTTGAAATTCGCAGCCATAGATATCGGTTCCAATGGTGCCCGTATGCAAATCTCATCCGTTTTGCAGGACGAAGGCATTTCACGCTTCAAGAAGGTCGAATACGTCCGGTTTCCGCTTCGCCTCGGACACGATGTGTTTACGCAGGGGCGCATTACCCCACAAAGTGAGGACCGCATGATGAAGCTCATGCTGGCCTACCAGCTGCTCATGGAGCTCCATGAGGTCGATGATTTTATGGCCTGCTCCACATCCGCAATGCGGGAAGCTGCCAATGGGCAGGAAGTCCGCGATCATATCGAGCAGCGCACAGGAATTCATATCCAGATCATCGACGGGCAAAAAGAAGCCGAATTGGTAAATAATGTGGTTGTGCAATCGCTGAGCGACGGCCAATATATCCACATCGATGTAGGCGGCGGCAGTACCGAGCTGAACTTGTACCAGGACAGGCAGAAGATTAAGGCAAAATCATTCAAATTGGGCTCCGTGCGCCTTTTGGAAGGCAAAGAATCCAAAAATGCCTGGTTGAAAATCAAGGAATGGATTAATCAGAACGTCGATTACAGCCGGCCTATTCAAGCTGTGGGCACGGGTGGTAATATCAACAAATTGTTCGATCTTTCTTCCAAACTTACAGAAAGCTCGACCAGCCTTGACGAAATCCAGCGGATGCGCGATTACATCGATCAGTTCTCCCTCGCCGACCGCATTAATAAATTGCAACTCAACCCCGACCGCGCGGACGTGATCGTACCTGCGGGCGACATTTACACATCAGCCATGCGCTGGGCAGGCGCGAACGTCATACACGTGCCCGACGTGGGCCTGAAAGACGGGATGCTGCAATTGCTCTACGAACGCGCATGCCGCAAAAAAAAGGCCTGAAACCAGGCCTTTTTGCATTTTAATATTTCTTCTCCGGCATTACCAGACCTGTTCCAGGTCCTTGGCAGAATACTTGTGGTTTCTCTCTGTAAACACGCTGTCGGTCTCCTCTTTCTTCAAGTGAAGCGGATTTTTCTTGGTCAGCTTGGCAATTACCGCAACCGGGAACAGCACCACGAAGAATACCAGCGACAAAAGGATTTTGCCGTTAATCGCCCCGAGCACTTCCGCGATCTTGTACCAGCCTTTCACCACCAGGTCACCAAAAACCGGGATAGCCAGACTGCAAACACCGATTACCGCCGCGGCGATCAGGAAGTAGGGATATTGCGATTTAAAAATGAAATAAAGCACCACAAGCCCGGTTACAATCACCAGCTGTGCTTTGATTTTTTCTGATTCACTCATTTTGATCATGTGATATTATAGCCGGCAGCCACGCGTAATGCATTGCTGCCGGGCGAAGTTTCGGACAGGAACCGGGGTTGATCTGCGTTGCGCTGAAAGAATCAGAACAAAGTGTAGATGAAAGGCGCAACAGCCGAACCACCGCCGATCACGATGAGAACGCCGATCAGGAGCAGAACGATGATCACAGGAGCAAGCCACCACTTCTTGCGCTCCTTCATAAATGCAAACAAATCTGTTAAGAAATCCATCTTATATAGTGTTTAAAACTCAAATTTAGAACTTAATTACTTTTTTGCACACTTCTAACCCGTTAAATCTGAGTTATCGTTTGTCCATTACCTGGTAGAGCCTGTCGGCGATCAATTGGTTGAGCGCTGCGCTGCCATGGCCATCGTTTTTACCCACAACGCGCTCTTTCTCAGGAATTTTAACAACGCCATCATTAATCCCCACCACCGTCACATTGTTCGATTTCAGGTAATTTTCCACCGGTTTGGTATAGCCCGCACTTTTATCCACCTGAAACAGGAACGGGATGAACACGGCGTACATCTGCGCCTTCGTGCTGTCGCGATATGCAAGCATTCCGGAAAGGTCTCTCAAATGCGCATTCAAAACGGTGGTATCGGTGTAGGCAGTTTGAACAAACTTCTCAAAAGTACTGAAACCAGTGTGCGGCAGCTGCCAGTAAATGAAATTTGGCAAATAGAAGCGCTTCACAATGGTTGCCGTAGGGCCTTTGAGATCGGCATACGGCTCGGCCCCGGTGAGGGTCAGGCCTTTTTCGCGGCCCACCTTTTCGATGTCGTTTGGAAAGTATTCGAGAATGATAATATCCGGTTTTACGGGAAATTCTTTCAGGCGCTTCACCTCATCACGCGTATCCGCGCCCGACATTCCGAGGTTGTAAACCGTGTATTTGTCCGTCCCGAGTTTAGCTTCCAGCATATTGGAAAAGCGCTCGTTTACATCTTTGAGGCCGTGGCCCGCAGCAAATGAATCGCCTATTACCAATACTTTTTTCTTTCCCGGCTCATTCTGCACCTCTTTGTCGTGATACCCCAGCGCATTGACCGGGTGCCAATATTTCTCCCACCAGATCTGCGATGCTTTCGAGAGCACGCCTTCATGGCTTTGCGGCACGTACATGAATACCACTTCAAGGAAAATCAGCACGACAACCAGCGGCGTGAGGATTGTGACAATGTTCGCAACCACTCCTTTTGCCTTGCTTTTAACCACACCATAATAGAAAATGCGGAGGATCTCGATGATCAGCAAAAACCAGAACGCGAATTTGGCAAGGCGAACATGCCAGCTATCACTCTGCGGGTACCCCGGGTAATCGAATTTAATGTGAAACTTGTCCGGATAGAACAGGAACACAAACAGTAATCCCAGGAACAGGATGCGGATAATACTGGTG
Source organism: uncultured Dyadobacter sp. (assembly GCA_946481035.1). The sequence continues at coordinate 3,140 of CAMLNK010000814.1, forward strand.
ACGATTTTAGATGCCATTACTTTGGATGCTCAATGAATAGAGGATTAATCGAGAACGAACTCTTCCTTCCAGTTATCTTTTTCCAGCCATTCGGGCTGCTGCTTTTTGTCAAAAATATAGTT
>CAMLNK010000815.1 GCA_946481035.1 uncultured Dyadobacter sp.
AGATCCGCGCGCGCGCCAGAAATTGGGCAGGCAAGCAGACGACCTTTCCGGAAGACGCGAAAGCCGGTTTGGCCAAAGACGCAATGATTGACCTCATCCTCGACGAACGCCGCCTCGAACTGGCATTCGAATACAAGCGCTGGTATGATATCAAACGCCGGAACCTGGGAGAGAAGGTTTTCAAAGGCACCAACTCGCTGGAACCTCATGATAATTTCAATGCGAGCCGGGATTACCTGATGCCGCTTCCGCGCGTAGAGTTACAGGTGAATCCGAACCTCGCGCCGCAGAATCCGGGGTATTAACGGCATAGTTTTCGGAATTTCTTGACATAGTTAACAAAACCCGTCCTGGAACGATCCAGGGCGGGTTTTCGTGTTTTTGTGACTGCCTTTTGATAATTGTGACGTTTTTGTGACATTGTTTTTTAGGCCTCTGGTGACATCCGATGCTTTATTTGTCCGTATCCGGGGCGGTCCTTTAAGCACTCTTCCGGCCAAACCGGATATTCGCACATCTTCTATCATTTACCTATTCAAAAACTTTCACATTATGGATAATTACGTTGGAGAAATCCGGTCGTTTGCGCCGCTATCCTGAATATCTATGGCGGTGTCGAAAACCGGACATTCCGCCTTCCGGATCTGCGCGGCCGCTCGCTGGTGGGTACCGGCACGCCGCCGGAACTCACGCATTACAAGCTAGGAGAGAAAGCAGGGGAAGCCGCAATTACGCTCACCAAAGCGCAAATGCCCGGGCATGACCACAAGGCATTGGCCAATGCAACCGCCACCTCAGAGCAACCGAATAATTGTGGCTGGGGGAATTACTCAGACAAGCTCCCTAACTCCAACAGCTTTGCATCAACGAAAGGAAACGGAGCGGTAATGAGCGCAAAAGCTATTGGGGAAACAGGCGGCGACGAGGCCCATAATAACATGATGCCTTACCAGGGAATGGATTACATGATCTGCACGCGCGGCGAAAAGTCGAGATTATGAGCATTCAGATATGCATCACTACCTCTTCCAGGCTGCGGTCGTCGGGGACGTCGATCTTTTTTAGCAGCCTGTATTTGGTGGTACGTACGGCGTGGCTGCTGATACCCAGCGAGGCCGACATTTCCTGGTAGCCTAACCCCAGTTTGGCGAGCGCGATAAAACGCATTTCGCCTTGGGTAAGCTCTGGAAATTTCTCGCGCAGCCGGTGCAGGTAATCGCCGTGGACCTTGCCGAAGAGTTTTTTAAAATAATCCCAATCCTCCTGTGTCAGGATCGTACTTTCACGCAGCTGCGACAGGGGCCTCGGCATCGGGGCTCTGCCTGCTTTCCAGTATTTCAATTTGTCCGCTTTTTTCGGAAATATTTCGGGCAAATTCATTGAGCTGCAAAGTCGCGTTTTCGAGTTCCTGTTCCTTTTGCTTGATTTTTAGTTCGAAAACAGGGCGTTGCAGAAGCGGTTCATGATGGAGTAAACCGGATGCTATCCCGGCAGAATGTCGATCACCGAATAAAGGGTTTTGTCAGTTAAATTTAATGCTATTCACTATCGGTAGATAGTATGTTTTTGTCGAATTAGTTTGTGGCTACGCTGCTGATCAGGGCAGTATTTCAAAATAATTCGTGTAAAACAGTATTTTTCAGCGAATTATTAAAATGAAATGCATGATTACTGCAAGGAATGACGCTGCATTCTTGTAGATTTAAAGTACATCTCTGTATGCATGAAAACGTTCGCTAGCCTCGGTTTGCTTGTGTTGCTGCTATCCCACTCGCTGGGGTGGTCGGTGGCTGTGCTTTTTGCGGGCAAAACTGCGGCGACGCCCGAGCGGAACGAAGCCTTGCAGTCCGAGGCTTCGGCCTGGCACCGGTTTGCCGAATTGTCGGAACGCGTGCAGGAAATGCAGCTTGACAAAACGCCGGTTACGCCGTTGGGAAGCGCATTGAAAATGCTGGATGATCTTGCAAAAACGTATTTGCCTGGCGCGAATGCGCAGACCGAATGGTTAATGGAGAGCGGTTTGCCCTGCCATCCGGCCTGTTTTGCAGAACCATTTTATATACCGGCAGCCGGCGTCAGCAACCGCGCCACCCCTCCGCCGGAAATGATCGGGTAACACATGTTGAAATGCATAGTCGCTGCCGGCCCACGCGCCCGGCAATGCGCCCGTGCCCGTATGTACCTGGTCATTCACCTATCATTCTCTCAAAATGGCAATTATACCCACGGAGCCGATCGGAAGCATTCCGCGGCCCGCATACCTGCAACATGCAATGCAGGCATATACCAAAGACGAAATCAGTTCCGACGACCTTGCCCGACTGTTTACCCAGGCAACCCGTGAAACAATCATTTCCCTGGAAGGTACCGGCTCACCGGTGATCTCCGACGGCGAACAAAGCAAGCCCAGCTTTGCGACATACCCCATCCACGGGGCGCTCAACCTCGCCGGCGGCGGAGTGGTGATACCGTTCGAAGATGGGCATACGCGGCAGTTGCCGGTACTCACATCGGGGCCGTTTCGGTATCGCAATTTCGCGGTGGATTATCTCCGCGAGGCACGCAAACATACGGCATTGCCGGTAAAACAAGCCGTCATTTCCGCATCGGCCATGAGCCTGCTTTACCCGGCGGGCGGCATCGAGGGTTATCCGCAAAGCCAGTTCATCGACGACCTGCTCGACCAGGCGGAGGCCGATATCCGGAAATGCCTGAATGAGCACGCCTACAACGTTCAAATCGATTTCACCGAAGCCCGATTAGCCCTGAAACTCGATCCAAGCCAGGGACTTTTGCAGCAATTTATTTCCCTGAATAACCAGGTCCTCGACCGCTTCACCGCCGACGAGCGCCGCCGGATCGGCATCCATACTTGTCCGGGCGGCGACCACGACTCCACCCACAGCGCCGACGTGCCGTATTCGGACCTTCTGCCCCTGTTTTTTCAATTAAATGCAGGCAACTTCTACCTCGAATATGCCGGTGAAAAAGACAAGTTATCCGTATTGCAGTCTATCCGTGAAAGTATCCGGCCCGGCCAGCGCGTGTTCCTCGGCGTAACCGACGTCCTGAACCCAAGGATCGAAACGCCCGAAGAAATACGTGACCTGCTCTTGCAAGCTGCTGAATACATCCCGCTCAACCAGCTAGGTTCCACCGACGACTGCGGCTTCTCGCCCTTCGCCGACGACGTTTCGACGGCGCGCGAAATCGCTTTCGAAAAAATACGCGCACGTGTGGAAGGTACGAAGCTAGCCGGCG
>CAMLNK010000816.1 GCA_946481035.1 uncultured Dyadobacter sp.
TTCCTCGATAGCTGGGCAGGAAAAGGTAATTACACCGTATTCCTCACCGCCGACCACGGCGCAATGGACGTACCTGCATTCTGGCAGGAGCACAAGCTGCCCGCGGGGTTGATGAATGCCACTACTTTGACCCGTACTATTGTGAAAGCATTGAACGATGCATACGGCGAGGCCGAATACGTTTCCGCATTTGAAAACTACCAGCTGTATCTCAACAAAGCGATCCTGAAAGAGAAGAAGATCACCGTGGCGGATGTATACCAGACATTGCGGGACGCCGTACTGACGGTTGATGGTGTGGCCGATGTGATCAACCTGCGCGATATGGGCAAGGCGCCATTGAATACCTACCAATTGGAGCTGTTCAAAAACAATATTAATGCGAAACGCAGCGGCGACTTGCAGGTATTGCTGCAACCGGGATGGTTTGCTTCCACCATGACCACCGGCACCGACCACGGCACGCCTTACAACTACGACACGCACGTGCCGTTCCTGCTCTACGGCTGGGGGATCAACAAAGGCGAGACGCTTCGCCGTACTTCCATCGCCGACATTGCACCTACCATTTCGGCATTGCTGCATATTCTGCCGCCAAGCGGGAACGTGGGCAACCCCGTACAAGAAGCATTGAAAAAGTAATTTGAAAAGAATATCCGCTGCGGGCCATGCCGGGTTCGGACCGTATCGTGCTCCGCAGTTTTTTTGTTTTATCTAAATCCCTTAATTGTGAGAAAATTAGCTTGCTGGGTACTGGCTGCAATGGCAACTACGGCCGTTTCCGCGCAAACCCCCAAGAAGGCCGCGGCCGCCAAGGCCGCAAAGTCAACTGCGCTTGCCCGTCCCAAACTGGTAGTAGGTATTGTGGTGGATCAAATGCGTTACGACTATCTGTACCGCTATTATGACCAGTATACCGAAGGCGGTTTCAAAAGAATGATGAATGAGGGCTTCAACTGCCGCAACAACCATTACAGCTACGCGCTTACTGTCACGGCCGCAGGTCACGCGTCGGCGTACACGGGCTCGATCCCGGCGATCAACGGGATTGTGGGCAACGAATGGTACGATCCCATTGCGAAGCAGGATGTGTATTGTGTGGAAGACAGTACCGTAAAAACGGTTGGAAGCAACAATGTGGCGGTGGGTAAAATGTCTCCTAAAAACCTGCTCGTAAGCACGGTTACCGACCAGCTCCGCATTGCGACCAACTTCCGCTCTAAAACCATTGGCGTAGCCATTAAAGACCGCGGTTCGATCCTGCCTGCCGGCCACGCGGCCAATGCGGCTTACTGGTTCGATTCCAAAACCGGTAACTGGGTGAGCAGTACCTATTATATGGACGATCTTCCGCAATGGGCCAAAGATTACAATGCGAAGAAAATGCCCGCCGCTTATGCGCAAAAGGGCTGGGACCTCCTACTGACAGCGGACGCGTACACGCAGAGCTCTCCCGACGATGTACCTTGGGAAGGCAAGCTGCCCGGCGCGAAAAAACCGATATTCCCTTATGAACTCGTCGGAATGGCAGGTGACGCATTCGGGATTGTGACCGACACGCCCTGGGGTAACACCATTACCAAGGAAATGGCTATCGAGGCGATCAAAGGCGAGCAGCTCGGAAAAGGTAAAGACACCGACTTCCTGGCGATCAGCTTTTCATCGACCGACAAGATCGGTCACCGTGTAGGACCGAACTCCATCGAGCAGCAGGATGATTTTTTGCGCCTCGACCGCGAGTTTGCCGATTTGTTCAATTTCCTTGACGGTTGGGTTGGCAAAGGCGAGTATACTGTTTTCCTGACGGCCGACCATGGTGTGGTGGACGTTCCCGGCTTTGCGAAAGAGCACAAGCTGCCATCGGGTCTGGTAGATCGTAAGTTACTCACCAACGCCGTTACCGATGCATTGAATGAAGCATTTGGCAAAGACAAATACATAGTAGCAACCGACAACAACCAGCTCTATTTTGATCACAGCCTTTTGAGAAAAAAGAATATCACCATTGCAGCCATGCATAGTGTGGTACGCGATGCCGCATTGACGGTACCGGGTATCGCCGACGTGATCGACCTGACCGATATGGGCAAGGCGCCACTGAATACTTATCAGTTGGAATTGTATAAAAACAATGTGAATGCGAAGCGCAGCGGCGATTTGCAGGTGATTTCGCAGCCGGGCTGGTTCTACGGAACTTCAACGGGCACGTCGCACGGTACACCTTACAACTATGATACCCAGGTTCCGTTTGTGATGTTTGGGTGGGGTATTAACAAAGGGGAGACTGTGAAGAGAACTTCCGTTTGCGACATTGCACCCACAATTTCAGCATTGCTGCACATTCTGCCGGGCAGTGGCAACATCGGGCATCCGGTGGAGGAAGCACTGAAAAAGTAGTTTTTTAGGTATTAACAAAAAGCCGTGGGTACGAGTCGATCGTGCTCACGGCTTTTTGTTTGGATAAATATGTGGGATCAGGATTCTTCCACGATCAGGACAATACCTTCCGTTTTTTTAATCACTACTTTGCTACCGGCAGGAATATTCTGATGATTTTCTGAAACGGCTTTCCATTCGGCTCCGCGGTAGTAAATGCGGCCTTCGCCATTGCCGGGGATGTCGCGGATCACCATGGCGGTTTCGCCGGTAAACTCGCTGTATTCCGGTGACGAACGGCGTTCGAGCAACCTGCGGGCGTGTTTACGGAGCACGAGCAGCGAAACGAGCGATATCGCCGAAAATGCCAGTATCTGGCTTTCGGTACTCGGCAGTAGCCCGATGGACGTGAGAAGAGATGTGAGCAATGCGCCGGCCGCGAAGAAAACGAACACGAGCAGGACGCTGACCAGTTCTGCGAGAAGCATTACCAGCCCTACGATGAGCCAAATCTGTGGTAAGGTCAAATCCATGATGCTATTGCTTCTGTTCTGATGATTTGACTACTGTTAATGCGGTGGCGATGAGCGAGCCCATGTCGGCGAGGTTTGCCGGAAGGATCAGCGTATTGCCGGCTTTGGCTATTTTACCAAACTGCTCTACATAATTTTCGGCTACTTTCAATTGAACTGCCTCGGCGCCGCCTTCCTCACGAATTGCCTGCGCCACCAACCGGATACTTTCAGCAGTCGCTTCTGCAACCGATTTCAAAGCCGAAGCCTCACCTTCCGCCTCGTTGATTTGCCGTAAGCGGATACCTTCCGATTCCAGTACGACTTTCTGTTTTTGTCCTTCTGCCACATTGATCGCCGCCTGCTTTTCAC
>CAMLNK010000817.1 GCA_946481035.1 uncultured Dyadobacter sp.
CTATCAATATGGCCGTGGATACGGGCTTTATGAGCTCAAAAGGCAAACAGTTGCCGACTCCGATATCGTTACCAGACTCTACCCGTTTGGTTCCAGCAAAAACCTGAAATCCAATTACCGGAATTTCAGTCAGCGTCTCCGTATTCCGGATCCCGGCTACATTCAGGACGCGCAGGCTGTCGCCGCTTTCGGTATTATTGAAAACACAAAGGTTTGGGATGATATCTATCCGCACCGGACGGGGCAAGTTACCGCGGTAACCGGCGTGAATACTTTTGTGGATTCAACGATGAATTTCGACTTGGCCGAACCAGACGGAAGCGGCGGCACGAAATGGATGCTTGACGGCGCTCAGCCAAAGATCAAATTCAACACCGGCAACTTGGCAGGCTATGAATTCAGTTTGAAAGAAAAGACCGGATACCTCCATTCAACGAAGACTTTCACGCTGATTCCATTCAAGGACGAGCGCGATCTTGAATTGCCAAACCCGGACCACGCCGCATTTCAGATGCAGGTAGGGGACGAGTACGTGATTCTGGATATTGTGCTGCCTGATAGCTACGTCGAGTCTGCGGAATCAGAGCTGCTTTATAAGGCTCAGCAGTATCTGGAGCAGGTTAAAAACCCCAAAGTTCAGTACTCCCTGAAAGTGGATGAAATGTACCTGGCGGACCTGGTGGGAAGTGGCAGCATTGTGAACTTCTACGGAATTGGCGACTACGTACATATTCTCGACGAAGATCTGGCGATTGATAAGAGCAGCCGAATCATCGGAATGCGCCGGAACGTACTCCGCCCGTACCAGTATGAGCTCACAATCGATGACACTTATCAAGTAATATTTAAAGAAGAAGTCATCAACGCGATCAAGGACACGCAGAAGATTATCAAAATAAATGATCTAAGAGATCCAATGCGGGCGAAAATGGGGTGGAAAACCACGTTGGAGCTGCTAGGGATGATCTTTGACACGGACGGATACTTCGACGGCGGCAAGATCAAGCCAGAAAGCATCGAGACAATGATGCTCGTTGTCGGCGCCAAGTCGCAGCAATTCATTTTACAGGATGTGGTGTTTCAGCCCAATTTCGAAGGAAACGCAAATGTCGTTGATGTGTCGGAGGGACTTTTGATCCATTACGCGTTGAAGGAAGAAATCCTGACCTGGAATATTCAGGCGTCGATGCACACCATTCCGGATAATGCGGCCCGCTACATTTATGCCAAGGTCAGCAAGTCCGAGTTTACCGATGGCCATATCATTTTCAGTACTGCGAAGATCAAAGTAGACGACGATGCGGGATACTACCATTTCCTGGTGGGAACGCTTCACTCGGTAATGGAGGGAGTTCGCTGGATCAGCTTAACCTATGGCGCCACGGCCATCAATGGACGATTTATCAAGACCGGTCGTGTTCAATCCTTCGACGGTCGGACGTTCTTCGATCTGGATTTATCAGCGATCGGAGGGAATATCAAATTCATCGATTCCGATGGTAACTACCGCGACCTATCCGATATAGGAGCGGCGACGGACCGGTTTTATGAAGTTTCCGTCATTGAGCCGCTGGATTCTTACCCGAACGGAAAGATTACAGCGTGGTTCCAGTCAACGAATCCTGCAACATGGCCAGGCGGAGAAGAATCTTTCCATACGGGCGATATGTGGTTCAATTCCGGTACGCTGACAGTTTCGCGGCGTGTCGCCGGCGGATGGGTATCTGTAACGGATCCGGAAACAATAAAATCGTACATTAAACAGTACGCACGGCTCGGGAACAATAAGCATGTCCAGCTTTTCACGGCCACGCCGGTGCCTAAATATAATGACAGCGACCTGTGGATGTCGGAAGAAGGCCTGCGTCGCAGCGTTGGCAATAAAGTAGTTGGGCAAATGTTTGATCCTAACGACTGGGTTGAACCATTCAACTTCGACAATACAGCCACCGCCATCGACGCTGGGATTCTTACATCTGGTACCATCCAGCTCGCCGGGGACAAGAATGCGGTTTGGGGTGGAATTACCGGTAATGGTACCACCAGCGATTCAGTGCGATTCTGGGCGGGTGCTTCTTACATCAACAGAAAGACAGCCCCATTTAGAGTTGAGCAATCGGGTGAAGTTTTTGGGCGAACTCGGATTGAAGTAGAAGGAGTAGATAGCTCCGAACCTGACGGGTATAAAGGTCAGGCGGGTCTTGCCGGCAGTGAAACCGAAGACAATACCGGAATCCGAATCTACGCGGGGGCCAACTTCGAAGAAAAAGAAGAAGCTCCATTTCGAGTTGATGGGCGAGGGTTTGCGTGGCTGGAAAAAGGCCAGGTTGGCAATATGCAGATCAGGTCGGGAAGCCTGACCAACCAGGATGAAAGCAATGTATTTACCGGCGATGCCGCGATAATTCTCAGGGACGATGCGCGCGACATTTTCGCAGGAATTGGGACCAACCTTGCACCCGCGACGGCTGGCATTACGATCCTGTCGAGGGTAGAAAACAACGAGGTTAGCTCCGATCTTGGGCACGTTAAAGTCGCAGCAATGTTTGCAGCCTCCGGTGGAACAGATGCCACGGCTATGAATTACGCGATTTTTGCTGATACGGGTATTACAATGGCATCCGAGGCCTTGCTAAATGGCCGCCGTGCAAGGGTTGTCACTATCCCAGTAGGTACAACTATGATCTTTGACCCTACATTATATGATGTCATTGGTGTGAATTATTCGGGTGGAACGGTAGGAGTCCAGATGAAAACCAGCGGATTTGAGGGAGGCCATTTGCGAGATGGAAAAGAGATAACCATTGTCTCCCTAAATGACAACAACAGTATTTTCATCATGAATACCTTGAGGGGCAATGCATCAGCTTCAAGCCCGGGAGGGAGCGTAACTAAAATTATTTATCTGGCAGGAAACTGGTATTGGGCAGGAACAGCTGACAACAACTGGTAGTCTATTCGAATATTTTACCGGACCCCATTAGCAGCCATTCAGCAGACACTTTGTAATCTTTTACGAGGGCAGCTAAGTACCATCCGGGTATTGGCTGCCTTTCGGCTGTTTTGAGCTTCCTCAAATTATTCGGATCCAAACCGTGGTCCTTCGAAAATCGGTAGGCTGTGCCCAGCTTACGTGCTTTAATTTCGTCGAGAGCGTGGAAAAAACGGGTGCGGATTGCTTCCGATTCGGGATTAGAGGTTGCTTTCATTCTCCAAGGATTGATTTTACAAATTCGTCGTTTTCTTCGGCCTCGGCGGC
>CAMLNK010000818.1 GCA_946481035.1 uncultured Dyadobacter sp.
GCGATTCGACACGAACAAAGGATAAGTATTCGATACAGCTGAAAATCGAGAAAAAATAGCCTGTTAACGGGCGACGCGAGCAAGGGAGGCCGGAGACGGCTTCCCTATTTTTGTGCCAGTTTGCTCTGTTTGTATCCGTAACTGAAATAAATCACCAGCCCGATCGCCAGCCAGATCACGAAGATCAGCCAGTTCGAAGCACCGAGTTCGGTCATGAGATACAGGTTGGTCAGGATACCGGCTACCGGGAGCGCGGAGAAATTATGCTGGTAGCTCAATATCGAAAGCGTGCACCAGGTGATCCAGAAAATGATGGTCAGCAGTTTATGCTCCAAAATTTCAGCGAAGCTGAGCATTCTCCATTCGACAATTATTCCTCGTCCGTAAGTAAGAATGCCCAGGATGGCGAGGAAAAACAATATGCCTACCAGGTATTTGCCGTTAATGTAAGGCACACGGAATTTGGAACGTGCGGAAATACCTTTATGATCGAGGTACAGAACGCCGCCGCACACGAGGATGAATGCGAAGAAGGTGCCCACGCTCGTCAGATCGACGAAGAAATCCATTTTGAAAAACAATGCGGGAATACCGACCACAAAACCGGTGACGATCGTCGCGAACGAAGGCGTCTGGTATTTCGGGTGGATCTTGGCAAAACGTTTCCAGAGCAGGCCATCACGGCTCATCGTCATCCAGATCCTCGGCTGTCCCAATTGGTACACCAGCAATGCACTCGTGATAGCGATTACCGAGCTGACAGAAATGACGCCCGCCATAAAATCCAGACCATTTTTTTGGAATACAAATGCAAGCGGATCACTCACTTTGAGCTCGGTATAATTCACCATTCCGGTGAGAACGAGCGTAATCAGCACATATAATACCGTGCAAATGACGAGACAGTAAATCATCGCCTTCGGCATGTCCTGCTGCGGGTTGCGGCACTCCTCGGCGGTGGTTGAAATGGAGTCGAAACCAATGAATGCGAAGAACACGGCGGCCACACCGCTTAGTACGCCTTTCACGCCATTAGGGGCGAAAGGGGACCAGTTTTCGGGTTTTACATAAAATGCGCCCGCCAGTATCACGAGCAAAACCACACCCACTTTTAATACCACCATGATATTGCTGGCCGTCCTCGATTCGCGTATCCCGATATAAACCAGTGCGGTTATAAGCAGAGTTACCAAACCGGCCGGCAGATTGAGCAGAATGTGTAAATCACCTATGGTTGGAGCGGACTCATACGCAGCGGCCGCAAAGCGTTCGTAATCAGACAACTGTGCTACGCCCGAGCCTTGCAGTTTCAGAAACGCTTCCCGCGCCGATTCGCCGTTGATCGTGAGCCAGCCAGGCAACGTAATACCGAAACCTTTGAGCATACTCACAAAATATTCCGACCACGAAATGGCCACTACCATGTTGGAAACGGCATATTCGAGAATGAGTGCCCAGCCGATGATCCACGCGAACAACTCGCCGAATGCCACGTACGCATACGTGTAAGCGCTACCTGACACGGGCACCGTACTCGCAAACTGCGCATACGAAAGCGCTGTAAAAACGCAGGCGATGGCCGTAAAAACGAAAAGCAGTGATACCGCCGGCCCGCCATTGTAGCTTGCCAGGCCAATGGTACTAAATATACCCGCACCCACGATCGCCGCAATACCAAGCGAAACCAGGTCGCGTACGCCCAGCACTTTGGCTAAGCCTCCCTCACTTCCCGAATGGGCATCTTTCAGAATCTGGTCAACGGATTTTTTTCGGAAAAGAGGAGAATTCTGGCTCATGCAGGCGCTATTTTTCAGGTATCAGTTTGTAATAAGCAAGGCTAAAAATAATGATATTCTAAAACGATCCCGGCATCGCCTGAAAATTTGTTCCTTTTATCCCAAAAAATCCGTAGAAAATTCTTCGCGAGGGAAATCAAACAGGTAATGATTGCGTTATCGAACTAATCCCCGTTACTCCGTTCCACAATTTGCCCATGAAAAAAACCGCTACATACTTCATCAGCTTCATCTTATCCATTCAATTCATTGCGGCCCAAGGTGTTAAATCGTATTCAACCGCCCAGGCACATTCCCACAATGACTATGAAAGGGCGCACCCTTTTGAGGATGCCTATCAACAGCAGTTCGGATCTGTGGAGGCCGATATTTTCCTCGTCAACGACACGCTTTTTGTAGCCCACAACCTGAAAGACATCCGCCCCAACCGCACATTTACCGCATTGTACCTTCTTCCGATTCTTCAAAAAACCGAGCTGAACGGCGGACGTATTTACACCCAGGACAATGTGCCGCTGCAATTGCTGATCGACCTCAAAACGGAAGGCGAGCCAACATTGGCCGCGTTGATCAAGGTACTCGAACCGCATAAGGATATTCTCGCCCCTGCGGGCAGCGTCAAAGTCGTCGTAAGCGGCAATGTGCCCGACCCTTCGTTGTTTGAGCAATACCCCAGCTTCATTTACTTCGATGGCCGCCCCGAAAAAGTCTACACACCCGCGCAATTGGCACACATAGGACTGATCAGCCAGGCGTTTCAGCAATATTCCAAATGGAACGGCGAAGGGCCTATTCTGGAAAGGGACAGAAAGAAGATCCAGAAGATGATCAGCGACGTGCACGACCTGGGTAAAAAAGTGCGGATTTGGGCCACGCCCGACAATATCAATTCCTGGAAAACCATGATGGCCCTGGGCGTCGACTACCTCAATACCGACAAAGTCCGCGAGCTCGGCGACTACCTTCGTACTGCACCACGGTAGTTTTGCAAAACAAAATACGGCCTGGGATAATTTTTCAATAGTATCAAATGGCATTGGAAGAGTTATAGACTATATTGTACTGCCATCAATTAGTCAAACCTGTCCTTCATGTCTGCCGAACAAACTGCTGCGCTTAAAAAAGTCCTTAAACCGATCCACCTCTGGGCCATTGCCGTGGGGCTTGTTATTTCCGGCGAATATTTCGGCTGGAACTACGGCTGGGGCGTATCGGGTACCATCGGCTTCCTGATCGCGACGCTCGTAGTGACGGTCATGTACGTGACCTTCATTTTCAGTTTTACCGAGCTCACCACCTCCATTCCGCAAGCAGGCGGGCCATTTTCCTATGCCTATCGTGCATTTGGCTGGTGGGGCGGCCTGATAGCCGGTTATGCCACGCTGGTCGAGTTCCTGGTGACGCCCCCGGCCATTGCATTTGCATTGGGCAGCTACACCCATTTTCTTTACCCAAACCT
>CAMLNK010000819.1 GCA_946481035.1 uncultured Dyadobacter sp.
GTACTTCGTGCACCGCGTGCCGTACATTAAGTTCGTGTATGTGACGCGCCTTGCCGTGTGGAGCTCCATCCTGCTTTTGATATTCACCATGTTTTTCGGAACGTCGGTGAACGATGCTGCCCGCTGGATCGAGATTCCCGTGCTGGGGCAGCGTTTCCAGCCTTCGGAATGGGCCAAGGTGGCATTGGTAGCGCATTTGTCGCTGATATTGGCGCGGCATATCAAAGGCGGCTGGAATACCCGGGAGCTCTTTATGGAGCCCCTTGCGCTCGTGGGCGTCGTATGCGGGCTGATTTTCGTGAGTAATGTTTCGACGGCCGTCATGCTGGCCGGTATTTGCTTTCTGCTGATGTTCGTCGGCAAAGTCCCGCTGCATTACCTCGCATTCACAGCACTCGGCCTCGTGTTTTTCGCGACCATTGCTATTCTATTAAACTCTACACAAAGATCGGGAACGGCGCAGAGCCGGATTTCCACTTTTTTTGACAAAGACGTAGTTGTATACCAATCCCAGCAATCCTACATGGCCATGGCCCGCGGCGGGTTATATGGGGAAGGTGTTTCCAAAAGCCGCCAGCGCCGCTTCTTGCCCGAGCCTCAGAAAGACTTCATTTTTGCAGTGGCGGTGGAAGAGTACGGCACATTGGGCGGTACGGCACTGATTATCCTTTACCTGATCCTGCTATACCGCGGCCTGAAAGCCATCGAAGCGACGAAGCGGCCGTTCGGCGGGCTGCTATCAGCCGGGCTTACATTCATCGTGGTGAGCCAGGCCTTTTCGGCGATGGCCGTAACGGTCGGATTAGTGCCGGTGACGGGGCAAACGCTGCCGTTTTTTAGTCAGGGTGGAACGTCGCTGCTCTTCACGGGCATTGCAATGGGCATGATCCTCAGCGTAAGCCGGGGCGAAATCGTGGAGGAAAAACGCATTTAACATGGGAAAAAGAATCATTATCAGCGGAGGAGGCACCGGCGGGCATATTTATCCGGCCATTGCCATAGCCAACGCATTGCAGCATAAGGAGCCGGACACCGAGATCCTGTTTGTGGGTGCTTTGGGTAAAATGGAAATGGAAAAAGTCCCTCGCGCAGGGTACAAGATCGTGGGGCTACCCATTGCGGGGATTAAAAGAAGCCTTTCGCTGGAAAACCTGACACTCCCGTTTAAAATGCTCCGCAGTCTGATGAAGGCGAGGGACGTGATCAAAGAATTCAGGCCCGATGTGGCCGTCGGCGTGGGCGGTTTTGCCAGTGGGCCATTGCTCATGATGGCATCCATGGCGGGTATTCCGACATTAATCCAGGAACAAAATTCGTACGCGGGCGTTACCAATAAATTTCTCGCCAAAAGAGCTGCGAAAATATGCGTGGCTTATCCTGGAATGGAGGCGTTTTTTCCGAAAGAGAAAATTACCATGCTCGGTAATCCGGTGCGGAGCGATATTACTTACGTGCATTTGAAACGGAGCGCGGCGTTGGAACAATTCGAGCTGCGCGAGGGCGTGAAAACGCTGTTTGTCATGGGCGGAAGCCTCGGGGCACGGTCCATCAACGAAAGTATTGCCGATGGACTGGACAAGTTGGTGGAGGCCGGTTACCAGGTACTCTGGCAGACCGGTAAGAACGATATTGACAAAGCCAAGGCTGCCATTGAAAAGCTCGGAACCGACCGGGTAAAGGCTTTTGATTTTATTTACACCATGGATCTCGCTTATGCCGTAGCCGACGTGGTGGTGTCGCGGGCAGGTGCATTGTCGGTTTCGGAATTGTGCCTTGCGGCGAAACCGGCCATTCTCGTGCCGTTCCCATATGCTTCGGAAGATCATCAGACCAAGAATGCGATGAACCTGGTCGATAGCAATGCGGCCCTTCTCGTGAAAGACTCGGAAGCACGCGAGAAGCTGGTGGATCAGGCCCTGGCATTGCTCGACGATGTAACACGCCAGCGCGAATTACAAACGAATATCAATAAACTTGCTCGTCCCAGCGCGGCCGACGACATTGCCGCGGAAGTTTTTAATTTGATACAATAACCCCAACATTTGAATATGATGTCATCCTCTGTGACAAACTGGAAATATATCTATTTTGTAGGAATAGGCGGGATTGGAATGAGTGCGCTTGCACGCTGGTTTAAGGCCAATGGCTTTGAAGTGGCCGGTTACGACAAAACCATGACCACACTTGTTGGCAAGCTTATCGAGGAAGGTATCCCGGTAACGCTCGAAGATGACATTTCGACAATTCCCGCGGAATTCAAAGCCGACCCACAGCAGACGCTGATTATTTACACGCCTGCCGTTCCGGTGCAGCATAAGCAGATGAATTATTTCAGGGACGAAAATTTTCTGATCCTGAAACGCTCACAGGTTTTAGGCATTTTAACCCAAAACCTGAGAACGATCGGCGTCGCGGGTACGCACGGGAAAACGACCACGTCCTCGCTCGTAGCGCACATCCTGCGTCACGCGCACGTGAACAGCACGGCGTTTTTGGGAGGTATTACCCAAAATTACGGCACTAACCTGCTCCTGAATGAGCCTACCGACAAGCTGGAAGAGGTTTTCTGTGTAGTGGAGGCCGACGAGTTCGACCGCTCGTTCCTTACATTGTTCCCCGAGATCGCGATAGTAACGTCCACCGACGCCGACCACCTCGATATTTATGGCAAGCATGAAGCCGTACTCGAATCGTTTCGCGACTATGTGAGCCAGATTGATGAAAACGGTGCATTGTTCATGCGCGAAGGCCTGGAAATCGCAGATAGCAGCAAAGCGAAAGTATTTACCTATTCATTGAACAGCGGACCTTACCGCTCGGAGAATATCCGCATCGAGAACGCCCGCTTCGTGTTCGACCTGATTTATCCCGGCGGCGTAATTGAGGGAATTGCGATGAAAATTCCGGGTTACCACAATATCGAGAACTCCATCGCGGCGAGCGCGGTGACATTATATATCGGTGTGGAGCCGGCTAAGATCAAGGAAGCGCTGGAAAGTTACGGAGGTGTGAAGCGCCGTTTCGAATACCAGGTAGAGGAAGAAGGGAATGTGTATATCGACGACTATGCGCATCACCCGACGGAAATCGAGGCATTTCTATCATCCGTGAAAGGGCTGTACCCGGGTCGACACGTAACAGCGATCTTCCAGCCGCACCTGTTCACCCGCACGCGCGACTTCGCCGAAGGCTTCGCAGAAAGTTTGTCACTGGCGGACCGGCTTTTGCTGCTTGATATTTATCCGGCACGCGAGT
>CAMLNK010000820.1 GCA_946481035.1 uncultured Dyadobacter sp.
CAGGTTCCAAACGAAGTTTTTGGCTTGATAGGGCGTCACATTCACCATCATTTCGAGCCCGCGGTTGCGGCCTTTGCCTACATTAATGAGCTGAGTAAGATAACCTGAGGCGTCGGAAGTCTGCGCTTGGAGGATCTGGTCGGACGAGAGTTTGTCGTAATAGGTAAAATCAAGTCCCAGCCTGTTTTCAAACAGTTTCAACTCCAAACCCACCTCTTTTTCCGAAACCCGCATGGGCCGCAGGTCCGCATTCGGGACCGTCGAGCCGTTGATCGTCGCCAGCGGCTGGCCTGCGCCGCCCGGGTTGGGAAATTGCTGCGCATTGATATTGTAAAAAAGGTTGTTGGCATACGGCTGGACATCGGTGTCGCTGCCCACTTCCGCGTAGGCTACGCGGATTTTTCCAAACGAAATCCAGGCCGGAAGAGAAGCCGTAAATGCCTGGGAGAATACAAAACTGGCTGTAACGGAGGGATATACAATGCTCCTGTTCGCTGGCGAAAGCGTTGAAAACCAGTCGTTACGGACGGTACCGTTCAGAAAAAGGAAGTCATTATAGGAGATTTCTGCGGCGCCGTACAGCGAGTTTACCTGCCTTTTGGAAAACTCATAAGTAGCGTCACGCTGGCGGCCGTTCCCGATAGTATAAAGATCGCGGACGTAGAAGTCCTGCACAAATACATTGTGGCGGCTCAGTTTGCGGCGCATTTGGTTACCACCCGCATTGATATTCAGGCCAATACGACCGAATGTTTTGTTAGCCGAAATCAAAAAGTCGGTATTCAGCTCGCGGACGGAGCGCGTATCCTGCACATATTGCCCGTTCACAAAACCCTGAGGCGCAGCCGCTTGCCGCTGACTACCGGTCGGCAGGTTGTAGTCCTGCTCGCGCGAATAGTAGTCCTGCCCTACCCGCACCTGCGCGTAAAGCCAATCGGTGAAGCTGTACCGCACCGAGAGGTTGCCGAATACCCGGTCTTTCTCAACGTTTTCGAAGCGTTTCAATGCGAAATAGGGATTGGTCCGGTTCGTAAAACGCGACCACACATACTCATTGCCGTTCGCGTCCGTCGCATACTTTTCTAGCAGATCGAGCGGCATCGAATTGGCCATATTATAGAGTACCACCGGGCTGTAATCCTGTTCGGCGATGTTCGGCGGGTTTTTACGGTCTTCGTTGGAATAATTGATATTACCCGAAACCGTCAGCTTCTTAGCCATCGTTTGGGTAAAACCCAGGTTAACCGTCTTGCGGTGGTAACCCGAACCCGGCAAAATGGTTTTATTGTCCAGATTCGAAAGCGACAGGCTGAAACCGCCGAACTCCCCTCCCGACGACAAGGTAATGGTGTTGGTAAATGTGCTGCCTTTGCGGTAATAATCGGTGATCTGATGCCGTTGCGGTACATAGGGCACCTCCACACCGTCGAAAAGTATTTGCGTCATGCCCGGTTCGAACTTCTCTCCAAAGCTCCATTGCCCCGACGTCGGATTGGGTGTGGTGGGCCGCTTGCCGTTTTCGCCCTGGCCGTATTCATATTGATAATCGGTATAATCGAGCGGCGTTTCGGTTGTAAAATTGGTATTGAACTCGATCCCGATGCCGACGCCCGCGCCGCGCGTTTTGGTGGTGATCATAATCACGCCATCCTTCGCACGCGAGCCGTATAATGCGGATGCCGCGGCACCTTTCAGGACTGTCATCGACTCGATATTGTCCGGATTAATGCTGCTCAGGCCGTCGCCGCTGTCGGAAGTACGGTTGGAACCCTTGTCGGCCGCATCGCCGCGCGCGCCGAAATTGCTGTTATCGATCGGTACGCCATTGACGACAATCAACGGCGAGTTGTTACCGCCAAACGACGACTGCCCGCGGATACGGATCTTGCTCGTACCGGCCGGCCCGGAGCCCAGCGACGTGATATTCACGCCCGCCATCTTGCCCTGCAATGCATTCATAAAATTGGCGGTGCGGTTCACGGTCATTTCCTCGGTAGGCACGCTGGCGGTGGCGTAACCGAGGCTTTTGGCTGCTTTTTTAATACCCAATGCCGTTACCACCACTTCTTCGAGCGCCTTGCTTTCCGGCATGAGCGAAACCACCAGGCTCGTTTGGTTTCCCAAAATCACCTCCTTGGATTGGTACCCCACAAAACTGAACAGCAATGCGCCGTCGCCCTCCTGCAAATCTATCTGAAATGCCCCTTCCGAGTTGGTGGTCGTCCCGCGCGGGGTGCCTTTTACAATGATATTCACACCGGGCAATGCAGCGCCTTTCTCGTCGGTGACCTTGCCCGTCAGGTTCTTTTTAGGTACTGTTTGGAGTGAATTGCCTTCGGGAAGCAACAAACCATTATCCGCTCCCGGCAGCTCTCCGGCCGAAAGTATGATTTTCTTGCCGGATAATTCATATTTGATTTTCAATGGTTTAAGCAGTTTAAACAATACTTCCTCCAAAGTAGTGTTCACTGCTTTGATCGTCACTTTCTTCGACGCTTCGAGGACATTGGAACTGTACACAAACTGCACGTCCGTTTCCTTTTCGATATGCGCCAGCACCCGTTTGATTTCACGGTTCTCCGCCTGGACCGTCAGTCGCCGGTTCAGGTACTCCTGCGCAGTGCTCGTGTGCGCATACGCTACGCCCGCGAGCAACGCCATGACCAAACTCTGTGTGATCGAAAACCTCATAAGTTTCAGCCAGAATTTTCTGGTAATGCGTTTTTTCATACTTTTGAACAGGGTTTAAAGGGTTCTTTTAACCGGGAACTTGCAGATACCGAGCGTGTAACTTTGGCGAGTGGCCGCTCGTGATCCGACCTTGATGGCAGTGTTCCGCACTGCCATTTTTCATTTGCTGCAACCCTGGCCGCTCACGATGATCTGTCCATCGACGATCTCGTAACTGGCCGAAACGGTTTTGCAGAGAATGCTCAGTTTGTCGTACATGCTTTCGTCGGAGAAAGCCACCGTGATTTTGCAGGTCCAAAAGCTGTCGGCGTCGAACTGGACGGGGATACCGTACGACTTTTCCATATCCCTCAATATGACCGGCAGCGGTACTTCATCGTATTTCAAAATGCTTTCAACAGCCGCATCAGGCAGCTTTTCGGGGTTTTCGACCAGTGTTTTCGAAAGCTGGTTGGCACTTTTTTCAAACACCGCCGCCTGATTGGCCGTGATAATGAGGCCCTTTACTTCATTTTCCGAAGGTTTATCGACGTACACGGAAACTTTTCCGGTCTGCACT
>CAMLNK010000821.1 GCA_946481035.1 uncultured Dyadobacter sp.
AGTTGCCACCCGTTTCCCGTTTGCCGCCCGAATACTCGGAAGGCAATACATGATAGACTTCCCTGAAATAACGGGCAAAATATTTGGGGTTGTTAAACCCGACCTGGTAGGCGATTTCAGCAATGGAAAGCTGGCTTTTTTCCAGCAGCTGAGCAGCGTGCTGCAACCTGATCTCCCGGATTACTTCAAGCGGAGATTTGCCGGTAACAGTCTGAACTCTTTTAAACAATTGCGAACGGCTCACGCCGAGCTCGCGGGCAAGGTCTACCACCGTAAATTCCGGGTTGGAGATATGCCGCTCGATCGCGTGGATCATTTCATGAAGAAATTGCTGGTCCAGCGGCGTTACCTTGATTTCGCTTGCCTTAATACCATTACGGGTTACAAGAAGGCTGCGGAGTTTTTCCCGCGACGAAATCAGGTTCCGGATTCTTGATTCCAGCACCTGAAAATTGAATGGCTTGGCAATATAATCGTCCGCCCCAGCCTGGAATCCTTCGAGGAATTGCTCGTCGTCCGACCGGGCGGTGAGCAGAATTACCGGGGTCTGCGAAACCTGCTCGCCGGATTTGACCATCTTGCAAAGGTCGAGTCCATTCAGGTCGGGCATCATAATATCCGAAACAATCAGCGCCGGACGGTATTCAAGCACTTTATCCCAACCCTCGCGCCCGGTGGAAGCTTCTATGACGGAATAAAATTGCTTTAAATTGTCTTTGAGGTAAAAACGAAAATCTTCGTTATCCTCCACGATCAAAATGCGCGGTTTACCCTCCGCATCCTGTTTTTCCCGGTCTTTTTCGGGGCGCACTGTGGCATTGCCCGGCGCGTCAGTCGATCCGGCTGTAATTACTTCACTGCGCCTCTTCAAAGGCAGTTTCACCACAAAACAGCTCCCCTCCCCGACTTCGCTCTCCACTCCGACAGACCCGCCGTGGATCCGGACGAATTCCCGCGTAATGGCCAGCCCGATACCGCTTCCCTGATTGATGATCGAATTGGGCAGGTCGCTTTGAAAGTACCGCTCAAAAATCAGGTCATGTTTTTCAGGTGGTATGCCTATGCCGGTGTCTTTCACTTTGATCTCCACAAAATAATCACCGTCTGCATCCCGGACATCGACGTTCACCGATACCTCACCTGGCCCCAAAGTAAATTTAATGGCATTCGAAAGCAGGTTGAACAAAATCTTTTCGAGCTTATCATGATCGAACGACGTTTCCAGCCCGGAGACATTGGAAGAAAACAGGAGCCGGATGTCCTTTTTCTCCGAAAGATCGGAGAACGAATAGACGGTGTTCTTGACGAACCTGATTATGTCTCCCTCCGTAGGATGAAACCGTATTTCATTCACTTCCAGCTTTCTGAAATCCAGCAGCTGATTGACCATGTTCAGCAGTCGCCGTGCATTTCGCTGGATCAGGTCCAGCTGTTTGCGGTCCTGGCTGTCCACAGCCCTTTCGGTGAGCTTTTCAGCGGGCGCAAGTATCAGAGAAAGCGGGGTACGCAGCTCGTGGCTTACATTGGTAAAGAACTTTGTCTTCAACATATCGAGCTCCTGCGAGCGCCTTGCTTCCTCGCGCGTCTGCACGATCGCAAATTTCATGCGTTCCCTTTCCTGTATGAGCTTTAATGCTGCAAGCAACAGTAAGACTATCGCTATCGCGTACAAGGCATAAGCGACCGGCGATCGCCAAAAGGGAGGCAGCACTTTAATGTTGAGCGATATGCCCTGCTGATTCCACAGCCCGTCGTTGTTGGATGCGATTACACGAAAAACGTAGTCGCCGGCGTCCAGGTTGGTAAAGGTAACTTTCCTGTTGCTGGCGTCGGTGACGAGCCAATTATCGTTAAAGCCTTCCAATTTATATTTGTATTGGCTCCCGCCCGGCTGGATGAAGTTTAATGCGGCAAATTCGATGGAGAAAACATTGTCGCTGGCCTGCAATACGACAAAAGGGTTTGTCGTGATCGACGAAGATAGTACAGGCTTTCCACCAACCCTGGATCCGGGGCGGACACTGCGGTTGAACAGCTGAAAATCGGTAAATACCAACCGCGGAACCATTTTATTCTCTACCAAATCGCCCGGCCTGAATATATTGAACCCGTTGGCTCCGCCGAAAATCAGCTCGCCGGCACGTGTCCTGAGCGAAGCATCTTCGGTAAATTGCCTCCCTTGCAGCCCATCCATTTCCGAGTAATTCCGGAAGCTTACCTGCAAACGCCCCTTGCCGGAAGAAATCGTCGCACATGACAGGCCATTGGGCGTACCCAGCCAGAGCCGCCCATCTTCATCCTCGGCCATCGACAGGATCGCATTATGCGGAAGTCCGTGCTTTTCGCCGTAGTTTACGAAACTGTTGGACCCCGGCACCCACAAACTGAGCCCTCCCCGGGAGCCGACCCAAATCCGCCCTTTGGCATCTTCCAGTATGCCGAAGATGTCGTTACTGGCGATAGATGCCGGATTCCCTTTTTGCGTTTCAAAATGCGCCAATGCACCCGATGTCTTTTGCAATACGTCGATCCCGGTTGAAGTCCCGAACCACATATTTCCTTTCGAATCCTCAAAAATGGTCGGAACATAGGTAGAATAAAGCGCCCGTTGGTCGGGATGCCGGTACCGGGTAAAGTTTTTTCTTTCCTGGTCAAACACGCACAGGCCGCCGTCGAGGGTACCGATCCAAAGTCGCCGCTGCGAATCTTCGAATATCTCCCATACGCTCCTGCCCGGAAGGCTTTCAGCCTTGGCCGGATCATGCTGGTACCGGACAAATTGGCGCCCGTCAAAGCGGTTTAACCCTCCCAGAAAAGTGCCTACCCACAATTGATTTTTATGGTCCAGGCACAAACTCACGACCGCATCGCTGCTTAGCGACCTCGGATTGCCCGGATCGTGCCGGTAGGTCGTAAATTTCCCCGTTTTCCTTTCAAAATAGATCAGCCCTCCCCCATTGGTTCCCAGCCATAGATTACCTTTACGGTCCTCGACAAACGCATTGACATCCTCAAAAGGCAGGCCGTAAGGCTTCGTGCGCCGGTTGATGAGCGGAAACAGACGGATATTTTCATGAAAAAAATCCACCCCGGCTTTGTAGGTCCCTACCCATATCAACCCGTCGGCGTCTTTCAGCATGGTGGTGATTGCATTATGGCTTAGTCCGTTTGCATTCTCCGATGCATATCGCATATTGGTTACCGATCGTGCCTTTTTGTCGAGCACGTCGATGCCGCTTTGTCCATTGG
>CAMLNK010000822.1 GCA_946481035.1 uncultured Dyadobacter sp.
CTTGCACTTTCTGCATGGTATTTTTCGAAATATGGTCACAGTCAACGAGGCAAAACAGAGAATTATTGCAAATACCGTAACATTGCCAGCGGTGCAAATACCATTGGCAGAGGCCGTCGGGAGTTATCTGGCGGTAGATGTGGTGTCGCCGATAGCACTTCCGCCGTTCAGGCAGTCGTCGATGGACGGTTACGCGATCGTGCATTCGGATGTGACCGAATCCGGCACAGCGCTGCGTCTTGCCGGGGAGTCGAAAGCCGGTCAGGCTGAGTTGCCGGTTGTGAGCGCAGGCACGGCCGTGCGCATATTCACGGGCGCGCCGGTGCCTGAGGGCGCAACGGCCGTGGTAATGCAGGAAAATACGTCGCTGAGCGATGGCTCTGTTCAAATTCATGAATTCCCCGTTGTGGAAGGCAAGAATGTCCGCCGGGCGGGGCAGCAGATCGCGCGGGGAGCGGTGGCATTACGTGCGGGAGCACTCATTTCGCCGGGTGCTGTCGGGTTTTTGAAGGGAATGGATGTGAATGAGGTAACAGTACACGCCAAGCCGCGGATCGGGTTGCTGGTAACGGGCGATGAACTGCTGAAAGCGGGTGAGGCATTGGAACCTGGAAAGATATACGAATCCAATTCGGCCATGCTGCACGCCGCATTGGCGCAGGCTGGAATTACGGAAGTTTCGGTGAGCTATGCTTCCGATGACCTGAATGCTACCATTGCTGCATTGCGGGCGTTGTTGGAGCAGTACGACGTCGTGCTCGCTTCGGGCGGGATTTCCGTTGGCGATTACGACTTCGTTGGCAAGGCATTGGAAGCATTGGGAGCCGAAACGATTTTTTATAAAGTACGTCAAAAGCCCGGTAAGCCGCTTTTGTTTGGTAAAAAAGGGGAGAAATTGATTTTTGCGTTGCCAGGTAACCCGGCGTCGTCGCTGGTTTGCTACTATGAATACGTATTGCCGGCATTAAAAAGGATAATGGGCAGCAAAGAGCCGTTTTTGAGATCGGTACAACTGCCTTTGCGGCATGCCTACCGCTTCGATGGCGAGCGCGACGAGTTTCTGAAAGCGCGGGTTGAGGACGGGGAAGTGGTTTCGCTTGACGGGCAGGAGTCGTTTGTGATAGGCTCGTTTGCGGTAGCGAATGCGATTATCTACCTGCCGGTCACACAAAATAGGGTAGAGGCGGGCGAGCTCGTGGAAGTACATTTGCTTCCGCTCTGAACCCGGCGGGCCGAATGCGGGTTATTGGGTTGAAAGGATGATCAGATATCAATGAGTTTTCAAGTCAAATATTTCGGAATGCTGGCCGAGATCGCCGGATTGTCGGACGAAGTCTGGAATGCAGCGGGTGATCTGACGGTGGGGCAGTTCCGTGCGCAAATGCTGGACAAATACCCGGGCATGCGTGATAAAAAGTTTAAAATAGCGGTCAATCAGAAGATTTCGGAGGATTTTGTATTGATCGAAACCCCGGCCGAGATCGCATTGCTGCCGCCGTTTGCAGGAGGATAACAGGAGGACATGGAAAAAGCACATAAACCCAAAAAGGTATTTGTTCAAGGGCCGATCAGCCCCGATTTTGTCGCGAAGTCGATAGCGAGCCATCAATCCAAAACCGGCATTGGTGCCCACGCGATATTTCTCGGGCAGATCCGCGCCGACCAGAAGGAAGGCGGCTCGGTAACCGGCATCGACTATACGGCCTACGAAGAAATGGCCGAGCAGGCGTTCCACGATATCCGTGAGGCGGCATTCGCCAAATTCGAACTTTCGTGCATGCATATCTACCACAGCCTTGGCCTCGTTCCTACGGGCGAGATCAGCCTTTTCGTATTCGTATCATCCCCGCACCGCCGGGCGGCATTCGAGGCCTCGGAGTATATTGTGGAGGAAATTAAGGCCAATGTACCCATATTTGGGAAGGAGCTGGTGGGTGAAGCGGGACAGCATGTCTGGAAGGAGAATACTTAGTAATTGTGAATGAGTCAATGAGTGAATGAGTGAATAGGTTTGTGTTCATTCACTCATTCACTCATTCAGTCATTCAAAATTAAAAATGGTCGACATTACCTATAAAACCAACACACTCCGCATCGCCACCGCGCAGGCAATCGTGCAGGTGAGCAAGCCGGAGACCGTGGAGGCGATTCAAAACCGGACGGTGCCGAAAGGCGATGTGTTTGAAATGGCCAAGGCGGCCGGTTTCCTGGCCGTGAAGAAAACGCCCGATTTGCTGCCCGACTGCCATCCGATCCCGGTCGAATATACTGGTATTCAATACCGGATCGAAGATTTGACGATCGTCATTGAATTGACTGTCAAGACAATATACAAAACAGGTGTTGAGGTAGAAGCGATGCACGGCGCGTCGGTGGTAGCACTGACGATGTACGACATGCTCAAACCGATCGACAAAGGCGTTGAAATACGGAATATTCGTTTGTTGGAGAAAAAAGGAGGAAAAAGCGACCGCAAACCCGCGCCGGAAGGCCTGAAAACGGCCGTAGTAGTTTGCTCAGACAGCATCTCGAACGGAATCGGCGAAGACAAATCCGGTAAAAAGATCATCGAAAAACTGAAAGCCTTCAAGCTGGAAGTGAGCGATTACAGCATCATTGCCGATGATAAGGCCGGTATTCAAAATAAATTGCATGCACTGCAAGCCGGAGGATACAATATGGTGCTCATGACCGGAGGCACCGGCTTATCACCCCGCGATGTAACGCCGGAGGCAGTTTCGGAGCTGCTCGACCGGGAAATACCGGGCATTGCCGAAACCGCGCGGCAGTATGGCCAGCAGCGCGTACCGACTTCCATGTTGTCGAGATCCGCAGCCGGTTTTATCGGCGAAATGCTGGTCATTACGATGCCTGGCAGCACAGGGGGTGTTACGGAATATATTGATGCGCTCTTTCCGCATGTTTTGCATGTTTTTAATGTTTTAGAAGGGAAAAAACACGATTAGCAACAACCATGGCATTGCCTATTGTAGATACATTTGGTCGCAAACACACTTATCTGCGCATTTCGCTGACGGATAAGTGCAACCTTCGTTGTACCTATTGTATGCCGCAGGAGGATATGCAGTTCATGCCGTCCAAATGGCTCATGCAGGCCGATGAGATTTCTTACCTGGCCGGTTTGTTTGTCGAAATGGGTGTCGAGAAAATCCGGCTTACCGGCGGCGAGCCATTGATCCGCAAAGACGCCGGAGAAATCATCTCCAACCTGGGACAGCTCCCGGCAT
>CAMLNK010000823.1 GCA_946481035.1 uncultured Dyadobacter sp.
CCGACAATGCATTTGCCAGCTGATCGTAATCCAGCCCGGCTTTGTCTTTAAACCGCTCAAAATCCGTTTTGCTGATCCCTTTCCGGATCATATCGATCTTCTGAAAGCTGGTCATCTGGCGTTCAGGTTTTTGCAAAGGAGTTTTGAAAATGATGCCCGGATGCTGCGTGGCGTGGTAGGCGACATAAGGCTCATTAAAAGTGGCGCCCGGAGCGTCATCGGGCTCGGGGTAAGGTTTCGGTGTGTGCTTTTTCATAATAATTTAAATAACTACTCAATTGAGTATAATTTTATACTAAATGTACGAAAATAAAAATGCCCCGCAAATTGCAGGGCATCTTAAAATCACTTTTTCTTCTTATTCTTTTTCTTTCCTGTCTCCACTGGTTCTGGCGCGACTTTGGTCAGGTCCTTAATGCGGATGTTCCTGAATTTGAGCTCTGAGCCGTGGCCGAGAAACCCGAGGTGGCCGCTGGTCCTTTTCAGGCCCGGGTGGTCCTTGTGGTCGGCGGTGCCGTTCTTGCTGGCTTCGGCCAGGTCGCCGTCGAGGATCACGGTGCCGTTCAGGGTTACCTTGATTTTCGAACCTTGCACGCGAACTTCCTCATAGTTCCATTCGCCAACGGGTTTCAGATAACCTCTTTTGGCAGGAATAATGCCGTAGGCCGAGCCGTGATACTGGTACTCGTGCAAATCTTTGTAAATCTCTGCTTCGTTATCGAGAATCTGGATTTCGGTTCCTACATAAGCGGCGTCGCCTTCCATCGGCGTGCGGATACCGAGGCCGTTGTTTGCGCCCGGGGTAAGCTGGAACTCAAAACGGAAGTCGAAGTCGCTGTATTCGTCTTTGGTGTAGAGGTTACCCTTGCCGCCTTTTTTAGGATCGACCACGAGTTCGCCATTCTGGATGAAATAGTCGGTTTTGTTCCCAACCCATTCAAACATATTGGTACCGTCGAAAAGCACTTTGAAATCATCTTTCTGCTCGGCTTCGGGTAATGTAAATTCGGGACGCGGTATCTCGCGAACGTAAATGTCGCGGTAATGGATCTCGTTGCCGTGGGCCTGCAATTCCAGTTGCTCTTTTGCGAAGATCGGCAGGTTGCGATCCCAGTAGTTTTCCAGCACCACATTATCCACCACATTCTCACCATTCAAATCCACCGACACGCGGTCGCCGATCATGGTAATGTGGAAGGTATTCCATTCGCCAATCGCATTGTCAGCTACTTTTGAAGGCTTGCTCGGATTTTTCTGGTTGTTATAAAGCCCTCCCGAGCCTACCTGCGCGCCTACGCTTACGCGTGAGGTATCCCAGATCTGTACCTGCGGGGTGCCGCGGAGGTAAATACCCGCGTCGCCGTCTTTCTGGATTTTCCAGTCGACGTACATTTCGAAATCGCCGTATTGCTTCACCGTGCAAAGGTTATCGCCGTGACCCGAGAAAACGAGCTCTCCGTCTTTCGCAAACCAATCCTTGAATGCCGCCTCATCCGCTTTTTTCTGTTTGAAAGCCAGTGTGTCGGCGCTCATTTTACGGCGCGCGATCGGATTTTGAACCAAACCTTTCCAGCCCGAAAGATCTTTGCCATTGAACAGCGGCACAAAACCTTCACCAGCCGGTAACTCAGCCAAATGCTTACGGATCGACTCTCTCTGGTAATCGGCGTCTTGCCCTTTCAAAAGCGGTCCCGCTTTGGTCAGAAGCTGACGGATTTCTGCGCTGTACAGGTTTTTGTTGCTCAATGCAATGTTCATAACAGCCTGCGCCGCAGCCTGCTGTGTGCCTGCATTATCCAGGTATTGACCCGCCAGCAACAGTGAATTGAAAGTTCTGTTTCTTCCCAATTCTTTCACAATCGCTTCTTTCTGTACATCGGTTTTGGCAATCGCCAATGCCTCGCGAAGCATGATGACCTTGTTAGCAGCAGTTTTGCCTGATTTCGCTGTTGCGGCAATATAGCCTGTCAATGCAGCATTAAAATCGTCGGAATCACTGGTGCTGCGTGCAATTGTAAGCAATTCTGCGGCCGCGCTGGCGTCTGCCCAGGCGGAAAGGGCCGCGATAGCCGACTTTTTCTTCGCCGCGTCGCCGCTGCCATAAGCTGCGACCACCGATTTCAGCGCCTTTTTACCGCCGATACCAGCCAATACCGCCAGGTAATTACCCTGTTTATCGGCCGGAGCACCTTGTATTTGTTTCAAAACAGCTTCTGTCTGGCTGTTCACATCACCGCTTTCTTTGACCGCTACATTAATAGCGCTTTGCGTTGCTGAAATTTCGTCGGTGGCGGTAACCGTATTGAGCAAAGTATACAACTGAGGCAAATCGTTACCGGTAGCCAGCGACTTCAATGCATTGAAAGCCGATTTCCGCACTTCGGCATTTGTATTCTTCAATTGTGCGGAAACAACCGGGAGCTTTGAACTCGCTTCACGCGCCGCAAGCACATCGATCAGCGCCGATTGTGCAGGCGCAGGAACCGTAGGAACAGCCGTGGCAACCAGATCTACCAGCGAAGCGCCTTTGATCGTCAGCAAGCTGCTTTTCACTGCCGCGATTTCATCCGCATTAGCCGTTTTCAAAACCGGGATCAGTTTCGCAACGCTGCTTTCCTGCCCGATTTTGCCAGCCGCCCAAATGGCCGCAGTTTTTACTTTACTATCCTTTGAAGTCAGTGCTTTCAAAACCACCGGCAACGCATCCTTCGATTCCGCGCGGCCGAGCATGGTGATAATTTCGGCTTGTACGGTCGGATTGGCTTTTTTGAATGCATTCAACCAGGGGGTAGTGCCGTCGGCCATCAGGTATTTCTGGCCCAGTTTCAATGCAGCTGCACGGTACTGCGCGTCGGTGCTTTGTAATGCACTTACAAGCACAGGTACCGATTCCCGCTTCTTGATATCCGAATAGATCTTCAACGCCGAGGAACGGGTAGCGGATTGCTTCACGTCCGGCGTCGCTTTGATCAATGCGAGCGCTGCTTTTTCAGCAGAGACGCCATTGCCGTTAGCGGCCAGGTTTGCGAGGTATTTGAGGTAAACGGCTGTCGCGTCCGCTTCGTCGTAGCCGTAAGCGGCTTTCTGCGCAGCGCCTGCCAGAATACTTTCCGACGAAGGTGAACCGATTTCTGAAAGCGCGTAAAGGCTAACCTTGCGCAGTTGGGTATCGGAGCTGGTAGCCGCTTTTTCGATGGCCCCAGCAGCTTCTTTGTTGTGTGCGCCACCCAATGCCTCGGTAATGG
>CAMLNK010000824.1 GCA_946481035.1 uncultured Dyadobacter sp.
GTCGACTCAAGTCGACGGGAATTGATTCTGATTTTTCTATTCAATATTTAGCCGTCGACTTAAGTCGACGGGAATTGATCGGGAATCGATTGATTAATAGCCGGGGTTTTGTTTCAATTGCGGCGACGAGTTCAGTACCGTTTGCCCGATCGGGAATATTTCGGTATGGTTGTCGGCGTCCGCTGTTTTGTCCCACCACGTTCCTTTGTTGAATACGCCCCAACGAATCATATCGGTGCGGCGACGGCCTTCCACGAGGAACTCCCTTCCCCATTCGTCGATCATTTCCTGGTCGGTGAGCTGGCTGCCGTCCGCTTTGTAAAGGCTTGGCGATCCGGTCGGATAGTTACGTTTGCGGACTGCATTGAGCAACACCGCTGCCCCGGCCTTATCACCTGCGCGGTACTTGCATTCAGCCAGTGAATAGTAGATTTCCGCGAAACGGATCTCCGCATAAGCCGAAGCAATCTTATTCAGGTCCTCGCTTGGGTAGAATGGATACTTAACCGGGAAAATACCGGAGTTGTTATCCGCATTGTTCATGTTGGAAGTCTTGTCCGCAATCGGTGTGCCCGGTTTCGCATCCAGAAACTTACCTACCTGGTCGCGGAAATACAATGGGTATGGCCCTTTGAAACCACGGACGGTATCAGGTTTGCCCGCTGAATTAGTATAAGTCAGGTAGCCATGCAGGAACATTCCCTCGCGTTTGCTGTTACCCAGGTTCTTGTATTTTTTCAAGCGGACATCATCCGGGTACTTCTGGAATTTTACGAACGGCTTGCCCAAAGCGTGTAGATACTCTTTTCCGTCGACATCGAGACCCGGCTGCATCGCGTATTTAGGGTTTGCATTACCAAAGTCGGTGAAGCCGAAATAGCTGGGCGCCAGGTTGGGCAGCATCCAGAAATACATACCACCATCGTATTGCCAGTGCGTCAGACCGAAACTTCCCGGAAAACCGAACACCGTTTCCTTCGACGTGGCATTGTTGTAGTCAAACGGCGCGTCCCAGCGTGATTCCAGCGCGTAGGTACCATATTTGCCGTCGATCAGTTCCTGGCAAAGTTTCGCGCAATCCGCAAAACGGTCGGTACCGGTGTACACTTTCGAGTTGAGGTACAAACGCACCAGCAACGAAGCTGCTCCACCCTGCGTCCAGCGGCCCACCGCATTAGCACCCAGGCTTTGTACGGTCGGCAACTTCGGCAGCGACTCTTTCAGTTCCTGTTCGATGAATGCGAATGCTTCCTGGGGCGTAACCTGCGGCCCGCCGGTGGTCTCACCCTTCACTTTGGTAACGATCACAATATTGCGGTAGAAATCCAGCAGACGGATATTCAGCCACGCGCGGAGTGTGCGCAACTCGGAAATCATGCCGTCGAGCTCTGCCTGGGTCATGTCAAACTTCGAAGGGTCCTTAATGCCCTGCAAATCTTCCAGCGAGTTTGTCGCGAGCGTCACGCCGCCGTACAATGCATTCCATGGGTCTGCCGTGAAGCCGTCGTTAGGCGTCCAGGTATGGTAATGCACCCGCTGGAACTGCCCGCCATCGAACCAGTCGCCCTGGCGGTTGGGGGTCATGATCTCATCAGAGCTGTTTTCCTGCAACATGAACGTGTTACCGCCCTGAATGCTCCAATAGCTGTGTTCAAATGCACGCAGGAAGTCGCGGGTAACGTCTTCACGCGTTTGGAGGAAGTTGTCGGAAGTGATCCGGTCGTAAAGTTCCTCGTCAAGGTTGGTGCAGCCCACGGTTGCCAGCAACAGCATGCCCGCTCCAATGCGCGATAACCCGGTACGGGAAGTGTTCTTCAATATGTTAATGCTTTTCATTGTATCTCAAAGTGTTAGAAAGTGAGCTGCGCGCCTAACAGCAGCTGGGTCGTCGACGGATAGTAATTGAGCGAAGAATTGACACCGGGATAAAGGCCGTTCACATTGATCAGATCGGGATCGCCGCCGGTGAACTTCGTGAAAGTCGCCAGGTTGCGGGTAGTCGCATAAATCCGCACCGATTGCAGGAATTTCGTCTGAACCGGCTGGGTATAGCTCAGCGTCACGTTATCCACTTTCAAAAATCCGCCCTGTTCGAGGAAATAATCCGACAGCGTCGAATACGTGGTAGGGCTTGTCAGTTTGGAGTATTTACCGCCATCGTAAGCCGATTTCAGCACATTGGCATTCTCCTGCGTCGCAGGCGTACCCAGGTAAAACGCGTAGGTATTGAACAACTTATAGCCGAACGCGCCACGGAGGAACACGCTCAGGTCCCATTTTTTGTATTTGAAATTATTGGAAAGACCCATCGTAAATTTCGGCAGGCCATTTCCTACAAACTGCTTGTCGTCGTTGGTGGCCTGGTTGCCGGGAATCACTTCACCCTTTTTGTTATACACCAGCAATGCACCCTGCTCATTTACACCGGCCGATTTGAGCGCATAGAAGCTACCGATTCGCGTATCTTCCTGCAATCGTTGCAAGGTACCCGGGCTGCCTGGTGCAGGCATTCCTACCACGTCAACGTACTTCTGTCCCTTGAAGAGCGCGTTTGAGAACGACACAAACTTGTTGTTGTTATAAGCCCCCGTGAACCCGAGGTCGTAAGTGAAATCGCCCTTCCGAAGCACCGCTGCATTGAGCTGCAACTCGATACCGGTGTTGCGCATCGTACCCACGTTCGCGAAGGTTTGTCCCTGAATATTCGGCGGGTTGGATACATTATAATTACCCAGCAAATCGCGGTTAGTGCGGATGTAGTAATTCAAGCTACCGGAAACCTTGCTTCCGAACAGTTCAAAATCCACACCGGCGTTGAAGTTGGCCGCTTTTTCCCAGCGCAGGTCGTAGTTGGTATTCTGGTTGGGACCCCACACCTGGTAGTTGATACCATTGTAGAGATAGTAGCCGTAGCCGCCGTAAGTATCCAGCGAAAGATAATTACCGAAATCCTGGTTACCGGTCTCACCATAATCCGCACGTACTTTCAGTTCGTTCAGCCAGGGAATGTCTTTCAGGAAACCCTCCTGCGTGGCGCGCCAGGCAACGGACGCTGCCGGGAAGTAGCCCCATTTGTTGGAATAACCAAACTTTGAAGAACCCTCGCGGCGCAAGCTGGCCGACAGGTAGTACTTCTGGTCGAAATCGTAGTTCAAACGACCGAAGAATGCGATCAGTTTAGAAGAATTTTTGTAAGAACCCACATTGTTAATCCCCTGCTGCAAGTTCCACAAACCGCTACCCA
>CAMLNK010000825.1 GCA_946481035.1 uncultured Dyadobacter sp.
GCAGGTAACCCACCTCCGAGACGTTCATTTACCGGGCCAGGAGCAGTTCACGTGCTTTGTGCATGCGTACGTTTTTGTAAAACTGATAATAGCTGTGCCCAAACATCTGCCGGAAGAGTGTTTTGAACTTCGAGGGCGACATGAGCGCGCGCTGGGCGGCCACATGCACGGGCGGGCACGGACCTTGGTAGTCGTTGAGCAATGCGTGCCTGATCTCGTTCATTTTTGACACGTCGGCCGGGTGAATGGCTGCGGTGCGGTGCGTGCGTGCCTTTCGTTCTTCGACGCGTTGTAGAATGTAATAGCAAAGTTCCAGGCAGCGTGCGTGAATAAGCAGGTTATTTCCCCTTTCGCTGTGCATCTGCCTGTCCATTTCCTTCAACAGGTTCAGTGAATAGGTATCGAGGCATTCGACGTGGTACATCGGCTTATCGGCATTGGCGAACGAAAGCAGCAATGGACGCTGCGATTCGGGCTGGCGCGCAATGAAATAAAAGCCCGGAACACCTTGCGGATGCCCGGGCTTTACTTAGCCTTTGATGAAATGTATTTTACTGTAATTTGCCCATCAGGTCGTTGATCGCCGCCGTGAGGCCGGCTTCGGCTTTGGCGGGGCTTTCGGGCGTTTCGCTTTTTACGAGGCCTTTGCCTGCCATGTAGCCGGCGACGGTTTGGGTAGCCAGCTGCTTGCTTTCGGCGAACAGCGGTGCGAGCGTGTCGGCGCCTTCGGGGAAGGTATATTGCAGGCCAAAAGTTTGGTAATTGCGTACCGAGAAGCCCGTTTCTTTGGAGGTTTTCAGATGCTTGTAACCTGTACTGCACGAGGCAAAAAATATAGCCATGGCAACAAATACCCATTGGATGTTCCTTTTCATGTTTTCGATGTTTTGTGATAGATTGATGTGAATGTGCACCGGGGCAATCCACTGTTTTGATGATGCAAAATTAGTTTCCCGGTTTGGAAGCGGGTTAGCCCGGAAAGCCAATGGAATATCCCAAAAGGACATTTCGTACAATCGGGATTAGATTTTTATTATAATCACTTCACACCGCTGCACGAGCGCCGGATTCGCATTTACTTTGTCGTCACAATCTGACACACCAATTCAACGAACCCATGACGCTTCTCAGTTTTGCACTTCGGATCAAGGAAGTGAGGGATTTGCAAAATTCCTATGCTGCCACACGCGATATCGATGTCCTCGCCCGCCTGAAAGATATGGAAAGAGAGCTCGACCGATTGATACACAGCATTATAACAACCCCACGTAATCCCTTCTGATTGCTTTTACAGGCGGCGTGAAGCCACGTAGCTTCGCGTCGCCTATACTATGCGCCCCGCACGATGGGTAATATCGGACCGTTGGTAACTTTAAAAAGCAACCAACCTGATCCGACCCACCTATGCCCCATTCACGACGTGATTTCCTCGGTACCGCTTCGGCCCTGGCCGCCGGCGCAGGACTTTCAGCCATTATTCCTTCTTCGGTTTCCGCATTTGCACCGGTTTCGCCTGCCAATAAAATCCGCATTGGGGCCATTGGCGTCAATGGAATGGGCTGGGCTGATTTGAATGCGATCCTGAAAAATCCGGATACGGAATGCGTGGCGCTTTGCGATGTAGATAAGAATGTGCTCGACAAACGGGCCGCGGAGCTGGCCAAAGGCGGCGCGAAAGTGAAGACCTATGGCGATTACCGGCAGTTGCTGGCCGATAAGGACGTCGATGCGGTAGTGATCGGCACGCCCGACCACTGGCATTGCCTGATGATGGTCGAGGCTTGCCAGGCGGGGAAGGATATTTATGTTGAAAAACCAATCGGCAACTCCATTGCCGAATGCCGGGCGATGGTGGCTGCCCAGCAGCGTTACAACCGCGTGGTGCAGGTGGGGCAATGGCAGCGCAGCCAGAAACATTTTCGCGATGCCATCGATTTTGTGCATTCCGGCAAGCTCGGGAAAGTCAGGCTCGTGAAAGTTTGGGGCTATTTTGCGTGGGTAAACCCGATCACAAAACTGCCCGATGGCAATCCGCCGGCCGGTGTGGATTATAAAATGTGGCTTGGCCCGGCTCAGAACAGGCCGTTCAATCCGAACCGCTTCCATTTCAATTTCAGGTGGTTCTGGGATTATGCGGGTGGGCTCATGACCGACTGGGGCGTGCATTTGCTCGATTATGCGTTGCTGGGAATGAAATCGGCTACGCCGAACAGCATCATGGCCGCGGGAGGCAAGTTTGCCAACCAGGATTCCGGCGCCGAAACGCCCGACACGCTTACGACCGTTTTCGAATTCGATGATTTCAATATCCAGTGGGAGCACGCAATGGGCATCGACGGAGGCCCGTACGCGCGCGAGCACGGCATCGCTTACATCGGCAACAACGGCACGCTCGTCCTCAACCGCGACGGCTGGGAGGTGATCCCGGAAGGCAAGCGAATGGAAGCTGTCGCATTTCAAAAAGCTTCGGACAACGGCCTCGACCTGCATGCTAAGAATTTCATTGAGGTAGTAAAATCCAGGAAAATGACCGACCTGAATGCACCTGTTCAAGTCGGCGCCGATATAGCCATCTTTTCGCAAATGGGCAACATCGCCTACCGAACGGGCAAGAAGATTTATTGGGATAAGGAAAAAGGGAAATTTACAGATGCTGAGGCCAACAAGTTGATCGCCAAAGAATACCATAATGGCTACAAGCTGCCTTCTGTCTCATAATTGTATGAATAATATGAAAAGAACCTGGTTCTGGTTATTGTTTCTCCAAATAGCTTTCACACACGCGGGCATGGCGCAGCAGGCGCGCAATGCAGGCAAAGCCGCAGGCGCTAAGCGGTACCTGTATGTAGCGACACCCGGTATCAGGGATTACCTGGGCTATGGCGGGCACGGGTTGCTGGTTTTTGATATGGACAACAACCACCGGCTCGTCAAAAGGATAGCCACGCGCGGGCTGCATCCGAATGGCAAACCTTCCAATGTAAAAGGTGTGGCCGTGAGCCTTCCGCTGAACAGCATTTACGTCAGTACGCTCGAAGGGCTTCAACGGATCGATCTCACGACCGAAAAGGTGGTTTGGGAAAAGGCTTTCGAAGGGGGCTGCGACCGGATGGCGATCTCGCCCGATGGCCGCACGATGTACCTGCCGTCGCTGGAAAAAGGCTTCTGGAACGTCGTGAATTGCGAAACAGGCGAGATTATCAAGAAAATTAATGTACATAAAAGGGCTCACAATACTATTTA
>CAMLNK010000826.1 GCA_946481035.1 uncultured Dyadobacter sp.
GATCTGCAAACCGGGGGATTGCTTCGCCGCTTGTGCTACTGCGCTGTCTGTTACGCCCGATTGCCAGACGTAAATCGACCGCAAGCCTTTCATGGCCGCGATATTTTTCAATCCGGCATCCCCCATTTTGGTGTCTATCACATTCAGGTATTCCAAATGCGGCAGGCTTTTAATCTGCGCAATGCCCTGGTCGGTTACGCCGGTGTGTTCCAAATGCAGTTTTGTGAGGTTTTTCAGTTTGGCAATTTCCTTCAATCCGCCATCGGTGATCTGGGTACCGCCCAGTTTCAGCCAGGTTACCTGCTCGGCAACCGGCAAAAGCAATGCAATATCCTTGTCGCCGAACTGCGGCGCATTTACCGCGCTTACTTCCAGCAGGTTCTGGTCTTGGGATAATGTGTTAACGATCAGCCCCGCCTTGCGCAGCGCCAGGATGTCAGCCTCCTTCGCAGGCGAAACTTTCAACGTCGCGATCGCAGATTCTTTCTGTTTTGCACCGCCCGCGCCACCCGTCGCCGGACCGCCACCAAGCGACGCCAGGGCCGGTTTTACCTGGTCGGGCACGGTCAGTTCCGCCACTTTTTTATCGGCCGGTGCTCCCTGATCGATCCACCAGGAAAGCAATGCGATTTGCTCGGTACTCAACTGCGGTTTGCCTTTGGGAGGCATGTGGTTGTCGTCGCTCTCGTCGAGCAGGCAGCGTTTGATCATATCGCTTTCAGCGCCTTTTCCGGCCACGAATGCGGGGCCGTTTTCGCCGCCCTTCATCAGCAATGCGAGCTCATCCATCCGCAAATCGCCTTTTTTCTTGCTGGCATTATGGCATTGCGTACAACGCGCTTCGAGGATCGGCTGCACAATATCTTTATAAACAACAGCCTGCTGCACATCGGTAATAGGCTTGATTTCCTTGGCTTTTTCTTCCATAGGGTCCATTCCGGCAAGGCTGCGGAAAGGTTCGGGCGTGTATTGGGTAAGGTAGCCATCGCCATGCGTGAGCGAGCCGCCATCGTGGCCTGCGGTCATGGTCAATATTACTGCTACTGCGAATGCGGGCAGGTAAACGACTTTCCCAAACGCCATTTTTCCCGCGAGCCGGTCCGATTTCACGAGCCATGCTACCCACGCAAATACGGCCACGCCAATGCCTTTCCACATGTGCGCGCCCAGGAGATCTTCGTCGTAACCGCCGCCCAAGGACAGCAGGTAACCGGCAATACAGGCAAAAGTGGCGCTTACCGCCGACCAGAAAAGCACAAAAACCACGGTAGATTCACTCACCGAAATCTTCCCGGTCCTGCGACCGATCTCGATAAGGGCTGCTATCAACAGAAAACCAATGGGTAAATGCACCAGTACCGGGTGAAACCGCCCGATAAAAAGTGCCCAGGGCGACGCCTGAAGAAGAGGAATGAGCATACCGGAAATCAATTATTTGGGTTAGGATTATTCAAAAATCAATGCATTACAACCTGAAAACCTCCGGGCATGGAATAGCTACCGGTGAATTGTCAGAATTAACTTCCATAATATCGGCCATGTGGTCCCACCATTTTTTCATAATGGGTAGCGCAGGCAGGCTGGCAGTGGTGTCGTTGCTACCCACTTTCTGAAATGCAAAAAGCGCAAGCGTAGCTTCGTCGAGAAAAATATAGTATTCCGTAATCCCGGCTTCCTTCAAAAGCTGGCTCAACTCGGGCCATATTTCGTCGTGTCTCTTTTTGTATTCTGCTTCAAATCCGGGTTTGAGCTGCATCCGGAAGGCCTTCACTGTTTCCTGCGCCATGGTTTGGGTTAAATGCGGTTACTTATGCAATCACTTGTTTTACGACTTTCCCTTCGGTATCCGTCAGCCTGAAATTCCTTCCCTGGAATGGATAGGTGAATTTTTCGTGGTCAAAACCCATCAAATGCAGGATAGTTGCCTGCAAATCATGGACGTGTACCCGGTTTTTCACGCCATAATAACCCAGTTCATCGGTTTCGCCATGGCTGTATCCCTGTTTCACGCCACCGCCGGCCATCCACATGGTGAATGCGTCCAAATGATGATCGCGGCCCATGAATGGCATAACCAGTCCATTCCTGTTTTCCTACATGGGAGTCCTTCCGAATTCCGCTCCCCAAATGATCAGCGTTTCTTCTAAAAGCCCGCGCATTTTCAAATCCTTGATCAATGCGGCGATAGGCTGATCCGATTCCCGGCATTTCTGACGCAAACCACCTTCCACGTTATGGTCTTTCGATGTGCCATGTCCATCCCAGCCCCAATCGAATAACTGTACAAAACGCACATCATTCTCGACCAGTTTCCGTGCCAGAAGACAGTTCATTGCAAAAGTGCCCTCTCCCGGCTTCACACCATACATATCTAATATAAACTGAGGTTCTTTCGAAACATCCATTACCTCTGGCACCGACATCTGCATCCGGAAAGCCATTTCGTACTGGCTGATGCGTGTTAATATCTCCGGGTCTTTTACATCCTCGTAAGTCTGACGGTTTATTTCATTGATCGCCTCAATGGTCTGCTTGCGCATATCGCGGTTCATACCGCTCGGGTCGCTCACATACAAAACGGGATCGCCGCCTGTACGGCATTGCACACCCTGGTATACCGAAGGCAGAAAGCCGCTTCCGTAGACGCTCTTTCCGGCATCAGGCTGTTGTCCTCCCGACGCCAATACAATGAACCCCGGCAAATTCTGATTTTCAGATCCCAGCCCATATACCGACCAGGCCCCCAGACTCGGCCGCCCCAACCGCGCGCTTCCCGTATGCATCAGCAGCTGCGCGGGCGCGTGATTAAACTGGTCCGTATGCATGGCTTTCAGAAATGTGATCTCATCAGCAACTGTCTGCAAATAAGGAACATAGTCCGACATCCAAGCCCCAGATTGGCCATACTGCGCAAATTTTCCCTGCGGGCCCAACATTTTGGGCACTCCCTGGATGAATGCGAATTTTTTCCCTTCCAGAAACTCGGCCGGACAATCCTGACCGTGGTATTTCACCAGTTCTGGTTTATAGTCGAACAATTCCAGCTGCGAAGGCGCGCCGGCCATGTGAATGTAAATTACACGCTTGGCTTTCGGGGCAAATTGCGGGATTTTGGCTGCGGCTGCATTTCCGGACACATTCGTTCCGGCATTGGAAGTGCCGCAAGAACCCAGCAAAGAACCCAGTCCCAACGCGCCCAGCCCAAATCCTGCCGACTGCAGAAAGTGCCTGCG
>CAMLNK010000827.1 GCA_946481035.1 uncultured Dyadobacter sp.
CGGGCTTCTATCGGCGTGAGGCCTTTTCTTTTACGCTTGTCAAACAGCTTCGCGGCATATTTCTCGATCATCGGATCGCTTTCTGCGGCGCGCGGGTCGATAATCGACACATCGGCCAGATCGAGCTTGCTTTCGCGGATCAAATGCTGAATGGTTTCCTTGTTACCCAGCAGGATCGGCGTGGCAATGCCTTCGTCGCGGACCTGCTGAGCGGCGCGCAGTACCTGAATGTTCTCTGCATCGGCAAAAACGACTTTCTTGGGCGACAGTTTCGCTTTGTTGAGGATCACGCGCGAAATCTGCTCATTGCGTCCCAGACGGCTCGAAAGCTCCTGTTCGTAGGCGTCCCAGTCGGTGATCACTTTCCGCGCGACGCCGGTCGCAATCGCGGCTTTCGCCACTGCGGGTGCCACGGTTGTCAGCAAGCGAGGATCTACCGGTTTTGGAATAATATAATTTTTACCAAAAACGATATTGGTCTCATTATAAGCCAGGTTCACAATGTCGGGAACGGGCTTGGTGGCAAGGTCGGCCAGTGCGTGAACGGCTGCCAGCTTCATTTCCTCGTTGATCTCTGTCGCACGCACGTCGAGCGCGCCCCTGAATATGTACGGGAAGCCAAGCACGTTATTCACCTGGTTGGGATAATCCGAGCGGCCCGTCGCCATAATCACGTCTTCGCGGGCTTCTACCGCGTCAGGGTAGGGGATTTCAGGATTGGGGTTAGCCATTGCGAGCACGATCGGGTCTTTCGCCATGGATTTGACCATTTCTTTTGAAACGATATTTGCAGTTGAAAGGCCAAGGAAAAGGTCGGCACCTACCATTGCTTCTTCCAAAGACTCGTAAGCTTTGTCGGTGGCAAACTGTTTTTTCATGTCGCTCAGATCCGCCCGGCCATTGTGAATGTGGCCTTTGGTATCAAACATCGCGATGTTCTTCGGGCTGGCACCCAATGCGAGGTAGAGCTTCGTACACGAGACCGCGGATGCGCCCGCGCCTGACACGACCACGCGAATGTCTTCAATCTTCTTGTTTACGAGTATCAATGCATTCAGCATTGCCGCTGCGCTGATGATCGCCGTGCCGTGCTGGTCGTCGTGCATAACCGGGATATTCAGCTCTTTTTTGAGCCGCGCTTCGATGTCAAAGCATTCGGGTGCCTTGATATCTTCCAGGTTAACACCGCCGAAAGTAGGTTCGAGGATTTTGACTGTCCTTACAAACTCATCGACGTCCTTGGTGTTGAGCTCGATATCAAAAACGTCGATGTCTGCATATATTTTGAAGAGGAGTCCTTTCCCTTCCATTACCGGTTTGGAGGCTTCCGGGCCGATATCACCCAGCCCTAGCACGGCAGTACCGTTGCTGATAACCGCCACCAGGTTGCCCTTGGCGGTGTATTGGTAGGCATTTTCTACGTTGTCGGCAATTTCCAGGCAGGGTTCCGCCACGCCGGGCGAATAGGCAAGCGAAAGGTCGCGTTGGGTACTCGTTTCTTTGGTAGGGATAACCTGTATTTTTCCTGGCCTACCCTTGGAATGGTAGTATAAAGCGTCTTCTTTTCTAATCTTTTTGTTCATACCTAAGTGGACGATGTTTCGTGCAAGGTACAAACATTCGGTTCACCGCCATGAATTCTCAGAAGGTATTCATGAGAATTTCATCACGGTTTTTTAGACTTCCGGTTACATCAATTATTGAAAAGTGGAGAGGTCGTCATCGGCCAATGAAGGGCTCTTGACTAATTTTTTCCGCTCTTTGACAGAAGCAATGCGTTTTTTGAGAAAATAGGCAAATACCATGTACAGACCGAACATTCCGACGTAGATGTACAGCGAGGCGGTGTTGGTAATATCGCCATGGAAGGTAAAGAACAACGCGGTGTTCACAATCGTCACCATCCAGAGCGTGAAAGAGGCCCAGAAGTGGTTCAGGCCGTTGTCGATCAGGATGTGGTGCATGTGGTTACGGTCGGCCACGAACGGCGATCCGCCTTTGAAAATACGAACGATAAAGACGCGCAGCGTATCGAAGATCGGAACGATCAGGAGCACCATCACAATGATTGGCGCATTGAAATACGCATTGGGATCGTGCAGGTAACCCACGTTCAGCGAGAGGAACTCAACGGCGAAGATCGACAGCAAATAGCCGACGATCAGTGAACCGGTATCGCCCATGAAGATCTT
Organism: uncultured Dyadobacter sp.; assembly: GCA_946481035.1. The sequence goes on from CAMLNK010000827.1 coordinate 2,193, forward strand.
GCTGGTTTTCGAAAAGTTGAACCGCAGAAAGCCAAGCAGGGAACCCGACATTGCGAATGCAAGGCAGCCAAACGAAAAGTGGTCGTTGGCGATGAACCAGATACCGAACCCAAGGCCGGCAATGAGGCTGATACCGCCGGCCAGACCGTCGATCCCGTCGATAAGGTTAATCGCATTGATGATCGCGATGAATATGAAAACAGTCAGCGGAATGCTGATCAGATCCGAAACGCCATGAATGCCGAAGATACCGTAGAAGTTATCCACCTTGAAATTCCCCATCGCGACAAGGATCAGTGAGGCGAAAATCTGGATAATGAGCTTTTTGGTTGGGTCTACGGCAAGAATATCGTCTTTAATGCCCAGGAAAAACAGGATGATCACGCCGGTCATGGCCAAACTGATCAGGTTCGAATCGAGAATATTCTCCGAATGCGGCCAGAGGAAATAGGCGATCAGTGTGGCTGCGAATATGGCAATACCGCCCAAAGTAGGCGTTTCTGTCTCATGTGAGCTTCTGAAACCTGGCTTGGCAGTTAAATGCAGCAGGTTGGAGAGGTTAATGATGATGGGTATCGAAATGATGGAAAGAAAACAGCCTATCAGAAATGAAAGAAGGCATTGATAGATGTCGTGATGGACAAGCGTATTGACGTTTCCTTCGGTCAGTATTTGCAGAGGTAGTTGTAGTTCCATGAGCTTGTCAAAATTAGGAAGTGCGCTGAGGACGGATCCGAAAATCCAAATCAAATGTCGAAATATAAACCAATATTTGTAATATGCAAATGCCTGAATATCAAAATATTTACTGTGTGGTTTAAGGTACTTTAGTTGACTTCCGTGTCTTAGATAAATTGTATAATTTTTCTCAAAGGTTTCAACCACAAGGTATAAAACCGGGGTTTCAGATTGTTAATTTTCCAGGCCAGCCTATCGTTGCGGTTAGCCGCGATACGGTTCTTAAATGTGCTGTTGCTTACTCCGCCGGCCCGCATTTTCACGAGGACTTTGGGCAGGTAAGCCAGCTTGATGTTTTCACGA
>CAMLNK010000828.1 GCA_946481035.1 uncultured Dyadobacter sp.
TTACGGATAATGAACGGCTTGAAAAGCTCGGCAGCCATATCTTTCGGAAGACCGCATTCGTGCAGTTTCAATTCAGGACCTACCACGATAACCGAACGACCGGAGTAGTCGACACGCTTACCGAGCAAGTTCTGACGGAAACGGCCTTGCTTACCTTTCAGCATGTCTGAAAGTGATTTCAAAGCACGGTTACCTTCCGAACGTACCGCATTCACTTTACGGCTGTTGTCGAAAAGGGAGTCAACCGCTTCCTGCAACATCCGTTTTTCGTTACGCAAGATCACCTCGGGTGCCTTGATCTCGATGAGGCGTTTCAGACGGTTGTTACGGATGATTACACGACGGTAAAGATCGTTCAAATCCGACGTCGCAAAACGGCCACCGTCCAGAGGTACAAGCGGACGCAATTCTGGCGGAATAACCGGTACCATTTTGATCACCATCCATTCAGGGCGGTTTTCTATACGGGTATTCGCATCACGGAATGCTTCTACCACTTTCAGACGTTTCAAAGCTTCCGCTTTACGTTGCTGAGAAGTGTCGGTAGCAGCCTGGTGACGGAGCTCGTAAGAAAGTTCGTCGAGCTTAATGCGGCTCATCGGCACCCATTTTCGCGATGAATTTGTTGGGATCCGTGTCAGGAAGCAACTGGTTCTCGCGTGGGAGCTTGTCGATGATGTCGAGGTATTCATCTTCGGTCAGGAAGTCGAGGTAGCCAACGCCGTCCTCTTCTTTGATACCTGGCTGAACTACCGCGTACCGTTCGTAATAAATGATCTGGTCGAGTTTCTTGGTAGAAAGACCCAGCAGGTAACCGATTTTGTTCGGCAAGCTGCGGAAGTACCAGATATGTGCAACAGGAACCACGAGTTCAATGTGACCCATGCGCTCGCGGCGAACCTTTTTCTCGGTTACCTCCACACCGCAACGGTCGCAGATGATTCCTTTATAGCGAATGCGTTTGTATTTACCGCAGTGACATTCCCAGTCTTTTACAGGACCAAAAATGCGCTCGCAGAACAGACCGCCCATCTCCGGCTTGTAGGTCCGGTAGTTGATGGTTTCAGGCTGGGTTACTTCACCGAAGGAGCTTTCGAGGATAGACTCCGGTGACGCCAGACTGATCGTCATTCTGGAAAAGTCGCTGTTTAATTTTTTATTCTTTTTGAAAGACATAATAAAGAGTCGTTTGTCTGTTAGTCGAAACTAATTCAATTGCTTTTTTTAAGCAGCGCACTTTTCAATGCGCTGCTTACGACTAGAAATTAGTCCAGTGTAATCTCCAATGCTAGTCCGCGAAGCTCGTGAACAAGTACGTTGAATGACTCTGGGATATTTGGTTTCGGAAGGTTTTCACCTTTCACGATCGCTTCGTACGCTTTGGCACGGCCTACCACGTCATCAGATTTCACCGTAAGGATCTCCTGAAGAATGTGCGATGCACCGAACGCTTCAAGCGCCCACACTTCCATTTCACCGAAACGCTGTCCACCGAACTGCGCTTTACCACCCAATGGTTGCTGGGTAATGAGCGAGTATGGCCCGATAGAACGCGCGTGCATTTTATCGTCAACCAAGTGGCCCAGTTTCATCATGTACATCAGACCGACTGTTACCGGCTGGTCGAACTGCTCACCAGTGAGACCATTGTACAGATAAGTACGTCCCCAATCCGGCAGACCTGCTTCTTTCAACTCAGCAGCAACTTCCGCTTCGGTAGCACCGTCAAAAATCGGTGTTGCGTAGCGGCGGCCGAGTTTCAGACCAGCCCATGCAAGGATGGTTTCGTAAATCTGACCGATGTTCATACGTGATGGTACCCCAAGTGGGTTCAACACGATGTTTACCGGTGTTCCGTCTTCCAGGAATGGCATATCTTCGTCACGAACGATACGGGCAACAACCCCTTTGTTACCGTGGCGACCTGCCATTTTATCCCCTACTTTCAGTTTACGCTTCTTAGCAATGTAAACTTTCGCCAGTTTCACGATACCTGCTGGTAGCTCGTCACCAACTTCCAATGCGAAACGATCGCGTTTGAAGCGGCCCATTACTTCGCTGCGGGCATTCAGGTAGTTTTTCAACACCAGTGAAACCTGACGGTTTACGTCGCTGTCCTCGCTCCATGAGTCTGTCAACACGTCACCGATGAGGTTCACCTCTTCCGGTACTGCGTACTGGCTTTCGTCACGGTACGGGTTGTTGGCAGGGAACAAGTTCTCGGAGATATTTCTCACGTTGAACTTCATTCCTTTGCTGATCAGCTCGTCACCGAATTTATGTTTTACACCCGAGCTGGTTTTGCCGTCAGTCAATGTTACCAGCTTGTCGATCACACGACCGCGCAATGCAGTCAGGTCGCGGCTGTATTTTTTCATCAACAGACGAAGCTCGTCTTTGTGTTTTGCACGCTCTTCTTTGGTTGGGCGGGAGAAAAGTTTGGTATCGATTACCACACCTTTCATCGATGGCGGCGCTTTTTTGGAAGCATCCTTCACATCACCAGCCTTATCACCGAAGATCGCGCGAAGCAATTTTTCTTCCGGGGTAGGATCAGATTCTCCTTTCGGAGTGATCTTACCGATCAGGATATCACCTTCTTTTACTTCTGTACCTACTTGTACGATACCGTTTTCGTCGAGGTTCTTCACAGTTTCCTCGCTTACGTTCGGGATCTCAGCGGTCAGCTCTTCTTCTCCGCGTTTGGTATCACGCACTTCGAGTTCGAATTCTTCGATGTGGATCGAAGTAAAGATATCGTCGCGTACTACTTTCTCGGAGATTACGATCGCATCCTCGAAGTTGTATCCCTGCCAAGGCATGAATGCAACCAAAAGGTTACGGCCCAATGCCAATTCACCACCTTCGGTACCATAACCCTGGCAAAGCGGCTCGCCCTTTTTCACTTTCTGGCCTTTCAACACCATTGGTTGAAGGTTCAAACAAGTGTCCTGGTTGGTACGACGGAATTTCACGAGGTCGTAAGAAACGCTGTCGTCGATGAAGCTCACCAGACGATCTTCGTCGGTACGGTCGTATTTCACAACGATTTTCTTCGCATCTACGAATTCGATTTCGCCATCGCCTTCGGCTACGACCAATGCACGTGAGTCCATTGCTACGCGGCGTTCCAGACCAGTTCCTACGATAGGAGCCTGAGGGCGCAACAAAGGCACACCCTGGCGCTGCATGTTCGATCCCATCAATGCACGGTTCGCATCGTCGTGTTCC
>CAMLNK010000829.1 GCA_946481035.1 uncultured Dyadobacter sp.
ATTGGAGATCAAAGGCCTTTCCGGGATGAAAATAGCACGCGATGATGTGACCTATTTTAATGTCACCGACAGCCTGCCCGATATTTCAAGCAAGGCAAGGGGTTTTGCGGCCGGGGAGTTTGCAAAAGGCGCATTCAAGACCGACGACGGCCGCATTGTGAGATTGTATATCAATAAAAAATCCCATCCCTACCTGCTGATCAGGACAGTAAGGGATGAGATTTATTTCAGTTCCGACGAAATCTCGGCTGCGGAGCTCTATAACCAGCTTAAAGCGTGGAAGTCCCCGTAGCGACCGGTTCGGTTATGAAACCTTTTACGGCATCGGCAAAGCCGGGAAGTAATGTAAGATCGGTATCCCAAAGCGACACATCGCTCAAAACCTGCTGCGCCAGATCGACCGGTGAGGCGGCATTCTTCCATTTTTCATCAAAATAAGCCGCAGCATCGCAACGGATCGGGTAAGACTGACCGTCGCGTTCGCCGTAGTAAGCATTGTCTTTATGCACGGTCGGCTTCATAAACCGGAGGAATGCGGCAAATCCTTTGGCAAACAATGCCGGCACTTCGTCCGACTTCTGATAGTGGTTCAGAAGCGTCGGAATGTTGCGCATTTTCATTTTGGCCGTGTATTGCACGGTAATGTCGATCAGCTGGTGCCGGATGAACGGGTTGCGGAAACGGTCGAGTACCTGGTTGCCGAACTCCTGCGCCTGCGCGGGATCTACATCGTAAGGTATCGCGGGTGCAAGTTCTTGGAGCATTACATCGGCGATAAACTGCGCCGTTTCCGGATTTTCCATTGCTTCCCGGACGGTATCAAGGCCATGCAGGAATGAAAGGCCCGACGCCAATGTATGCGTGCCATTCAACAGTCTCAGCTTCAATTCGCGGAACAGGTCGATATTAGGCTCGATCACCAGGCCTTTGTCGGCCTTTGCGAAGCTCAGTACATCGCGCACGTGCTGGTCGCCCTCAATGGCCCACAGCGCGTAAACCTCGGAAACGATCAGCAGATCGTCGCGGAAACCCTGTTTTTCGGAAAGTGTTTCAATGGTTGCCGCATCCGGCTTGCCGGGAACAATGCGGTCTACCAGCGAGCTGCAAAAGTAGTTATGGTTTTCGAGCCAGTGGATAAATGCATCGTCGAGGCTATGGCGTCGTGCCTGTTCGAGCACGATGGCTTTCAGTTTCGGACCGTTGCCGACGATCAGCTCCGTAGGAACGATCACCATTCCCGATTCGGGCGTGCCATTGAATGCCCGGTAGCGCTCCAACAGATAGGCTGTCAGCTTGCCGGGAAAAGACGCCGGCGGGTTGGCGAAAATATCATCGTCGGTGAGCTGGATACCCACTTCCGTCGTATTTGAAATAACAATATTAAGCTCCGAATTGTGGGCGCATTCGAGAATATCGGCCCAGTCGCTGGCGGCGGCCAATGTACGGCTGATGCTGGTATTGATAACGGCTTCGTCGATCTGCCGGCCGTTTTCGATCCCGCGAATGCTATGGGAAAAAATATTCTGCTGCTCCGAAAACGCGTCGGTTCCCCCGGTGCTGGTCGATTTCACGACCACGATCCGGCCGTTGAAAATACCCTCTGCATTGGCTTTGTTCACAAAGTAGTCGGGCAACCCACGCAACAGCACGCCCGTGCCGAACTGGATGATTTTTTCAGGCAATGCAAGCAATTTTCCGTGATCGGGAAGAAGTTCGGGCTGCTGGTCGAGCAGTTGGGGAGAAAGCTGCGGTAACGACATTTTTTAGTAGATAAAAAGGTTTGACAATATGACGCCGTTTGGAAAGTATAACCCCTAAACAGAAAGAGGTACCTTTTGGGCACCTCTTTCGTATATTTTTTAAGCCTAACCTAAACTGTCATCGTAACAAATCCGCTCTCTTCTTTTTCTCTCTTTTCATCGGGAAAAACGAAGTTCATCGGATTGTTCACTTTTTCGGGAAGGAGTGCGATATTCAGCACTTCGTCGACCTGATCCACATAATGGAAAGTCAGATCTTTGATGTAGTTGGCCGGTACTTCTTCCACATCCTTACGGTTTTTTACACACAGAATAATCTCCTTCACACCCGCACGGCGGGCTGCGAGAATTTTCTCCTTCACGCCACCGACAGGAAGTACTTTTCCCCGCAATGTGATCTCGCCGGTCATGGCTATGAACGGCTTCACACGGCGTTGGGTAAATATCGAAGCCATCGACGTCGCCATCGTCACGCCCGCGCTGGGCCCGTCCTTAGGCACCGCGCCCGCAGGTACGTGTACGTGGAGGTCGTAATGGTTGAAAATGCGGTAATCGATGCCTAACCTTTCTGCATTGGCTTTGAGGTACGACAATGCGGCAACGGCCGATTCTTTCATCACATCGCCCAACTGGCCGGATAATGTCAACCCGCCTTTTCCGCGGCTGAGGCTCGTTTCGATAAACAGGATTTCACCGCCTACCGAAGTCCAGGCAAGGCCGGTAACAACGCCTGCGAAGTCGTTGCCCTGGTACAAATCCTTATCAAATATCTCCGCGCCGAGGTATTTCTCAATCTGATCGGCTTTAACGGTCTTGGGGTAATCCTGCTCCATTGCCACCGATTTCGCAATCTTGCGGACTACCGTGCCCACCTTCTGTTCGAGGTTACGCACGCCCGACTCGCGGGTGTAGCCTTCAATCACTTTCAGCAAAGCCGCGTCGTCCAATTTCACGTCGGTCGATTTCAGGCCATGGTCTTTCCGTTGTTTCGGAACCAGGTAGCGTTTAGCGATCTGCAATTTTTCTTCGATCGTATAACCGGTCATTTCGATGATCTCCATCCGGTCGCGCAATGCGGGGTGAATGGTGTCGAGCGAATTGGCTGTGGCCACGAAAAGGACCTTCGAAAGGTCGTATTCTACTTCGAGGTAATTATCGGTGAACGATGAGTTCTGCTCCGGATCGAGTACTTCCAGCAATGCGGAAGAAGGATCTCCACGGTAATCGGAGCTCACCTTATCGATTTCGTCGAGGATGAATACCGGGTTGGCAGAACCTGCTTTTTTGATATTCTGAATAATCTTACCCGGCATTGCACCGATGTAAGTCTTGCGGTGGCCACGGATTTCCGCTTCGTCGTGAACGCCGCCGAGGGCCATCCGAATGTATTCCCGGTTCAATGCCTTTGCAATAGACTTGCCGAGCGAGGTTTTACCTACCCCCGGAGGACCGTAAAGGCAAAGGAT
>CAMLNK010000830.1 GCA_946481035.1 uncultured Dyadobacter sp.
GTTGTGCTCCGTTTGCAAGTCGGCTACTGATTCCGTCGAGCCTCTTTTGAGCGCCGGAGCGAGCGACAATTTGATTTCAATAGAAACCACAGGGGTAATGCCTTCCACTAATACCAAATCCATTTCTGCCCCGTTGGAGGTGCGGTAGAAATAAGGGAGAATGGCCGGGTCAAGCAAGGGGATAATTTGTTCTATCACATACCCTTCCCACGACGCACCTGCAATGGGATGGGTTATCAGATCTTCATAATGACGGATATTACTGAGGAAATGCAGATTGCCCGAGTCGCGAATGTAGATTTTGGGACTTTTTACGATCCTTTTGCTCACATTCACAAACCACGGTTCCAGCCTCCTTATCAAATAGGCTTGTTCGAGAATTTCAACATATCGCCTTACGGTGTTGTTAGCCATTCCCAGCGAATTACTTAATGTCGAGTAGTTGAGTAACGAGCCGTGAAAATGCGATATCATCCGCAGAAAGTTATTGAGCAATGGGATAGTCGTAGAGATCCCCATGGCTGATAAATCCTGCTCAACGTAGGTCTTGATAAAGTTCTGCTGCCATTGATACCAATACCCGTTGTCGGGAGCCAGCAATGCGTCCGGAAAGCCCCCGCGATGCCAGTGTGTAGGCTGGGGAATGAATGAAGATTCCGCCTCGGATTTCAAAATCGGCGTAAGCTCGTGGTAGGCGATCCGCCCAGCAAGGGATTCAGAGCTTTTTTGCAAAAAATCGGGGGATGCAGAACCTAAAAGAATAAAACGTGCTGCCTCACGTTTGCGGTCGACGAGTGCTCGTAGTTGAGGGAACAATGGTAACAAGCGTTGGACCTCGTCAATTACGATGGTTTTATCGATATTATTTTCAAGAACCCAGGTTGTGTTTTGAGAGATGGTCTCGAAGTCTTCGACCAGTTCAAGATCATAGTAAACGGCAGGTTTATTGAGCTCGCTGATCAGCTTGCGAGCCAGGGTCGTTTTTCCTACCTGACGAGGCCCTAAAATTCCAACTACCGGGAAGAAATTCAGCGACCGAAGTACGGAGGCTTCTATTGCTCTGTTAATCATTAACCATGTAAATTTGCACTTGACTTGCAAATTTACATGGTTAATTTATAATAATTGTACTAAAAGAAGAGAAAATTGGTACTATTTATCTTTCACTTTATTCAACCCCATTGCCTTCAACATCCAGTTCGGCAAGGGTTTCCGGAGCCCGCGTTTTTGCAGATCCATAAACCAGCCCAGCTTTTTCAGGATGGGTACTTTGTGCGTTTCCACGAGTTCGATCAGCGTTCCGTCCGGGTCTTCGAGATAAGCGAAACGGCCGGCGGCATTCTCCATACCGAATGAGCTCTCACTGTCGATGGTGAACGGGTAGCCTTGCGCTTGGAGTTTGGTTTTCAATGTGTCCATATCCAGCGTGTCGAAGCACAGGTGAATGTAGCCGCAATCGCCCCAATAACGGTTTTCAAATATCTTTTTGGGCGCGCGGTCGAGTGCTTGTACGAGCTCGATCTGCACATCGCCGAGCAGGCGGCTGAATGCGCCGTCGGGCGTGAAGTTTTTGCGGAGGAGCATTCTGCGGAAACGCTGGCCGGGAATGGAGGCCGGCAGGTCTTCGAAAACGCCTGTTTTGTCGTAAACTACATTCAATGGTTGCAGCAGGTTTTGGTAAAAAACAGCTGCTTTGTCAATATCAGAAACACCGATTACAACGCCGGCCACACCGCCGACATTTTTGCCTTTGGTCTGGAACCAGGTAGCATCGCTGGTGATCTGAAAGATGTTGCCGTAAGGGTCGGTGCCCCAGAAACCTTCGCCTTCGGGCAGTTTCACGAGCGGGCCGGTGGCTTCTTTCGAATGGCTTTTTACCCAATCATGCGCCTTTTTTACGTCCGGCGCTTTAAAACGGATCGCATTAATACCCAGGTCGCCGATTTCGACCTTGAAATTGGCCGGCTGTGAAACACGGCTGGTAAAGGACCATATTTCCAGTCCGCCGCCGCCGGCCATATTGATCGCCAGGGCTGCCTGCCGCGAATGCACTTTCCCGCCAGTGTAGGGCGTCATGAGCGGGGCATCCGCTTTTTCGTCGAATACTGGTACATCGAAACCCAGCACCTGCCGGTACCATTTCCAGGTGTCGGGCACGTTCTGGCAACCAATTCCTACCTGTTGAATTCCAGAGATCAGCGGAGCACTCATTTGTTGAGGTTATATGAAGATAAAGGTGGATAATCTTTAAGAAACGGCAATTTTACAAAATAAAAAGCAAACGAGCCGTGGCACAGGCATTTGAACCGGGAATCCGACCTGTGGAAAAATTTCTCGGGATACAAAAACTAAATGATTATTTGATAAGCATAATAATTGCTATCTTTAAAATGGTTTTCCAAAATTTTATTTTAAAAACCTGGAAATCAACGCATCCATTTGGTTGCACTCATCGTATCTGTGATGAGCCCGTCTCAATGATAGTCTAGAATGAACCAGTCAGTTGTAATTGCACCGATAGGCGAGAGCTTACCGGATTTTTTGAGTTCCAAACAGTATTCAAAAATTGTAGTAATAGCCGATAACAACACCAAAAGGCATTGTTATCCGATTTTGAAGGCGTTTTTGCCTAAGCATAGTATTGTAACCGTTCCCAGCGGCGAGGCGCATAAGACATTGGCGACTTGCGAGAAGATCTGGGAGGCCATGACAAAGGACGAACTCGACCGGCATGCATTGGTGGTCAATGTAGGCGGCGGGGTGATCGGCGACATGGGTGGTTTTTGCGCCGCGGTGTACAAGCGTGGAATAGATTTTATCCAGGTACCGACGACTTTGCTGTCGCAGGTGGATGCGAGTGTTGGAGGAAAGTTGGGAATTGATTTCCAAGGTTTTAAAAACCATCTGGGCGTTTTCAATATCCCGAAAAGTGTGCTCATCGATCCGGTGTTTTTGAAAACATTGCCGGAGCGTGAAATACGGTCGGGGTTTGCGGAAATTATCAAGCATTGCCTGATCGCCGACGGTGCGAAATGGGAGGAAATCCGGGCGAAAGATTTTGAACAACAAAACTGGCCGGACCTGATCGCGCATTCGGTGAAGATCAAGCAACAGGTAGTGGACCAGGACCCGACGGAGAAAGGTTTACGGAAGATCCTGAATTTCGGGCACACGCTCGGCCATGCGGTGGAGACGTGCTTTTTGAATAAGGGCCCCAGGGAGCGG
>CAMLNK010000831.1 GCA_946481035.1 uncultured Dyadobacter sp.
AAACCTGCTTTTGTATACCAAAGCCATGAAGGAAGTGGCTGATCAGAACAAAGTGCTTTTTGTGGATGCATTCGCACCTTCGCAAAAGTGGTATGCCGAAACGAAAGAGGATCTGACGATCGACGGATCGCAGCTGAATGCGGAAGGTTATAAGAAACTGGGTGTTTTGCTGGTGGATAAAATCTTTGGAAAGGCGCCGGCGAAGGCTAAAAACCGCGAATTGGTGCATGCCGCCGTTGACGAAAAAAACTGGATGTGGCACAACGACTTCAAAATTCCGAACGGGGTGCACGTGTATGGCCGTCGTTACAATCCTTTTGGTCCGGACAACTATCCTGCCGAAATCGAGAAGATCCGTCAGCTGACCGATATCCGCGACCAGGCGATCTGGTTGGCGGCATCGAAAGGTGAGAAAACAGACCTGGCTGCCGCGGATAAGAACACCCGCACATTGCCGCAGGTAAAAACCAATTTTAATCCCGACAAAAATGGCAGCCTCACTTACCTGTACGGAAATGACGCATTGGCAAAACTGAAAGTGCCGCAGGGTTATAAAATCGAGCTTTTTGCTTCTGAGCAGGAATTCCCCGACCTCGCGAAGCCTATGCAGATGTCTTTTGATAACAAAGGCCGCCTATGGGTTGCGACTATGCCGAGCTACCCGCATTACAAGCCCGGCGATTCGAAGCCGAATGATAAGATCATCATTTTTGAAGATACTAATAACGACGGTAAGGCCGACAAGCAAAGCGTTTTCGCGGATGGCCTGCATTTGCCATTAGGTTTTGAAATTGCCAAAGAAGGCGTTTACGTTTCGCAAGGTACCAACCTGAAATTGCTGACCGACACCAATGGCGATGGCAAGGCCGATAAGGAAGAAATTCTGCTGAGCGGTTTCGACGACCATGATACCCACCATAACAGCCACGCATTTACAGTGGATCCGTCGGGCGCTATTTATTCCGGCGAGGGTGTTTTCCTGCATACCAATGTAGAAACTTCGTACGGCCCCGTACGCGCTACGAATGGTGGCTTTTACCGTTACGCGCCGCAGCTGAAAAAGCTCGAACGCACCGCGCAGCTTTCGATCCCGAATCCGTGGGGTATTGCATTCGACGACTGGGGCCAGCCGTTTTTTGCCGAAACATCGAGCCCCGATGTCCGCTGGATGCTTCCGGGCAGCGTTTTGCCGCGCTACGGCGAAGCAACGCACAAATCGGTGCAGCTGGTGGAGGATAAGCACCGCGTACGTCCTACTTCCGGTCTGGAATTTGTATCGAGCCGCCATTTTCCGGACGATATTCAGGGTGATTTCCTGATCAATAACACCATCGGTTTCCTTGGAACCAAAGAGCATACGCTGACAGACGAAGGTACCGGTTATAAGAGCCATCACCGTCAGGACCTGGTTGTGAGCGAAGACCGCAATTTCCGTCCGGTTGACATGGAATTTGCGCCGGATGGGTCATTGTACGTGATCGACTGGCACAATATCCTCATCGGGCACATGCAGCACAATGCGCGTGACCCGCTGCGTGACCACTCGCACGGTCGTATCTACCGCATTACCTATCCTTCGCGCCCGCTCGTGACGCCTGCGAAGGTTGACGGCGCCAGCATTGATGAGCTTTTGAATAACCTGAAATTGCCCGAATACCGTACCCGCTACCGCACCCGCCGCGAGTTGCGTGGACGTGATGCCTCACAGGTTTTGGCCAAACTGAATACCTGGGTGGCCAATCTGGACAAAAATGATCCGCGTTACGAGCATCATTTGCTCGAAGGCTTGTGGGTAAGCTGGGGGATGGACAAGGTGGATCAAAAGCTTTTGAAGCAGGTATTGAAAGCCAAAGATTACCACGCACGCGCCGCGGCCGTGCAGGTAGTGCGCTACACAGGCCACCAGGTACCCGATCAGGCGAACCTGCTCATGCAGGCAGCGCGCGACGAGAACAGCCGCGTACGTTTAATGGCCATTGTAGCGGCATCCTGGATCGGTAAGGAAAAAGGATTGCCGGTGTTGGCAGAAGCGAAGAAAATGCCGCTCGACGACTGGACTATCCACGCATTCGAAGCGGCGGAAGCGCATTTGAAAGGGGAGAATGTTAAAAAAGAGAAGCAAACTGTTGCTGCGACGAACCTGAAAGGAAATGATTTGATCCTTTTCAACCAGGGCCGGCAGATCTATGCCAAGGAAGGTTATTGTACTACCTGCCACCAGCCCGACGGTAAAGGCCTGGAAGCCTCCGGGTTCCCGCCGCTGTCTGGATCATGGATCACTGGCAGTGATGAGCGGCTGATCAAGATCGCATTGAAGGGCTTGCTCGGGCCGATCGAGGTGAACGGCAAGAAATACCCGGGCCAGGTGCCGATGACGCCGTTTGCAGGCCTGTTGAAAGATGATGAAGTGGCGGCGGTATTAACCTATGTGCGCAATTCGTTCGGAAACAAGGGGCCGGCGATCTCACCGGAGAAAGTGAAGCAGGTCCGCGCAGCTACCGAAAGCAAAAAGGACTTCTATTCACCTGAGCAACTTTTAAAGGACCATCCTTTGGAGAAACTGTAAGGCTGGTATGATAATTGATATGGCTTGATACGGAGAGCGGGGATTATTCTCCGCTCTCCCTCTTTTTTATCGCAATTTGTTCGTCGCATTTCGGTTACTAAGAAATGCAAACTATATGTACGAACAGAGGCGATAAAGGTTTAGATTTGCTTAGAACTGATCCGAATCTATCATATACATACATTACGGCCTAAACCCATGCTTCGATTCTTACCAATTGTTGCCATCTGTACCGTTATCCTGTTATTTTTTCTTTATAACCTCCACTTTTCGGTGGATTTCCCCTTTCAGGACGATTTCCTGTTCATTCAGTTCATTGAGGCAATCTCTGGGGACCATGTGGGGTTATCCAAGGTGATTGAAGAAATGTTCCGCACATTTAATGATCACAAAGCGGTAGTTCCCCGATTTATTTCTTTACTCGACTATGAGCTTACAGGGCGTTTGCACCTCCGCTTCTACATTGTCCTGGTTTCGTTGAACCTGATCTACATCTTCTACTTTCTTTATCACAATTTTCGCAAGTCCGGATTGCCGCTGTACTATTTCGTTCCGGTCCCGTTCCTGTTCTTTCATCCATTGTACCACGAAGTGTCGGGCTGGGCGCTTACGGGCATGCAGCATTCCTATCTGACTGCATTCCTGGTGACCGCCATT
>CAMLNK010000832.1 GCA_946481035.1 uncultured Dyadobacter sp.
GACGAAATTGCTGCACTTTGGCAATGCCCAGTGAATGCAGCACGTGGCGCTCATATAATGTATCGATATCCTGGCGGGAAATCACATTCACACGGGCATTCCAGTACTCGTACAATTCGCCCATTTGCCCAAACTTGTCGCGCTGGTCTGCGGTCAGGTCGGGGAAGTATTTATCAATCAATTCCATGATTTACGGGGTTTTCTGCTCGTCATGGTCAAAAACCCGAAAACGAGGTAATAAACAAAAAGTGCAAAGTCCATCAGTAAAAAGCTGAACCATTCCACAGTTTTATCCAGCTTTATATTAATAATGATAAGCAAGAACCACTGAACGGCCCATCTTACCCCGAAAACGGCACCGAGGCATTGCAGTAGCAGCATATCTTTAGTGATCAGCCCCCAGGCCAATGTAACCAATCCAAGGAGCCAGGTCGCAATGTGCGCGCCGGATAGCATTCCGAGCAAAATCTTATTCCTGGGCTTGTAATACCGGCTTACCGAAATATGTCGGCGCTTCTGGCGGAACCAGTCTTTCCAGTTGTTTTTAGGAATTGAATAAACGAAGGAATCTTCTTCAATCGAAATGGTGGTGTTGGAACTGGTCGCCACTTCGTTCAGAAAAATATCGTCGTCGCCGCCGAACACATGTTTGTGTGTATAAAAGCCCTTGTTGGCAAAAAATACGGAGCGCTTATATAATATGTTACGGCCAACGCCCATATAGGTCATGCCCGCCAGTGTGAAAGACAGGTATTGAACAGCGGCATAGAAGGTTTCGCAGCGGATAAACCAGTTGAGCAAACCCTTTTGTTTGAAATAGGGAGAAAAACCTAAAACGATATCCTTATCCTCGGTTACCCGGGAGGTCATGGCGGTTATCCAGTGGCTCGAAGCGGGGCGGCAATCGGCGTCGGTCATAAGCGCGATCGGGTATTTCGCCTGCTTCATACCGACAGTGAGCGCATACTTCTTGGGCGTGACGTGATTGAACTGATCGTTGATACGGATGTAGCGGATGTTTTTCCAGCCGTTGATATTCTCGCGGATATACTCTTCACTCCCGTCGTCGGACCGGTCGTCGAGCAGGATCACCTCATATTCGGGATACTCCTGCGCGTCCAGCAGCGGAATGAGCTCCGTCAGGTTCTCCCTTTCGTTCCAGGCACAAACCAATACGGTTACTCCGGGCATGGCATTGCCATAATTTGCCCCTTTTCCGTAAAATGCCAGTCGTGTGAAGAAGAAGAGATAATAGAATAACTGAACGACTACGAACGCCCCTAGCGCATAGAGTAAAGAATCGGCCACAATAGAAGAGAGATGTAAAATTTTTCCATATTCATGCAAATATACTGTCATTGGCAGGAATGTTCGAGACGTTCCCCCTATTTTTGCACACCAGCAATTTAAAACCTTTTAATGAAGTTTACATTACAAGTTGAGGATCCCCATTCGAAAGCAAGGGCCGGATTGGTCGAGACAGATCATGGGGTAATCCAGACGCCCATCTTCATGCCTGTGGGTACCGCGGGGACTGTAAAGGCTGTCCACCAGCGCGAATTGAAGGAAGATGTGAAGGCTCAGATCATATTAGGGAATACTTATCACTTATATCTCCGTCCCGGGCTCGACATTCTTGAAAAGGCCGGCGGATTACATGGATTCAATGGCTGGGACCGTCCGATCCTGACCGACAGCGGCGGTTATCAGGTGTATTCGCTCGCCGGAACCGGCCGTAAAATAAATGAAGAAGGTGTGGTATTTAAGTCACACATTGACGGTGGCGTACACACCTTCACGCCGGAGAATGTGATGGATATTCAGCGCACAATCGGCGCCGATATCATTATGGCGTTCGACGAGTGTACGCCTTACCCTTGCGATTTCACATATGCGCGGAAGTCGATGGAGATGACCCACCGCTGGCTGACGCGCTGCTGCAACCGGTTCGACAGCACCGAGCCCCGGTATGGGCATGGCCAGACATTATTCCCTATCGTCCAGGGAAGCGTTTACAAAGACCTGCGCAAACAATCCGCTGAATTTATTGCTTCCGCAGGCCGCGAGGGTAATGCGATAGGCGGGCTTTCGGTAGGCGAGCCGGCAGAGATCATGTACGAGCTCACGGAGGTGGTGTGCGACATTCTGCCGAAGGACAAGCCACGTTACCTCATGGGCGTCGGCACGCCCGCGAATATCCTGGAATGTATTTCACTGGGTGTAGATATGTTCGATTGCGTAATGCCTACCCGTAATGCACGCAATGGCATGATTTTTACAACTGAAGGGATAATCAACATCCGAAACGAAAAGTGGAAGGATGACTTGTCACCGATAGACTCAGGCCTGGGAGGGCATGTTAGCACATTTTACAGTAAGGCATATCTGAGGCATCTGGTGAAATCGGGCGAAATGCTCGGGGCGCAGATTGCGAGCATCCACAACCTGACCTTCTATTTGTGGCTGGTTAACAGCGCGAGAGAGAAAATTATCGACGGAACTTTCGCTACATGGAAGCGGGAAATGGAAAAAAAATTGAATCAACGGCTTTGAAAGTTCAAAAAAGGAGGTTTCTTTCGGGTAAAATTTGAGTTAAATATCAGGAAACTTTTCCATTTGTATCAACTTGCGGTTGATTAAGTGATATTGATAACCTATTTTTGTGCGCACTAGGCATTTGGTTAATGTTGCGATTAGCCGTGAAAACAATATATAACTTTACTCATAAAATTGGATATAGATCAATCCTAGTTAATCTTAATAACGCTAACTTGAATAGTATGAAAAAAGTATCCCAGTTGATTGGTTCGTTTGCCTTGGGAGCAATGATGGCGCTGCCTTCATTCGCACAGCCGCTGGTGCAACCGAATTCTCCGGATTACAATCCAAAAGCGACGTACGATGGCCCCTACAAATTGAACACCTGGTCAATTTCCGCACACTTTGGCCCGACGCTCTTTTTTGGCGATTTAAGGGAATATGACTTCTGGCCCGTCACCAAAACCAGCTCTGACAGCCATAAGGAATCCGGAACTTTTCAAGGAGGCCTCACACTGAACAAACAACTTTCTTACCTGTTCGGCGCTCGCCTGGACGCATCTTTGGGTAACCTGAGAGGTATGAAACGTCGTAACTATAACCGCTATTTTGAAGGCAACTACTTCGATGTCTCGGTTTCAGGAACTGTTAACCTGAAAGGACTTCTGATGGGTCCCAACAA
>CAMLNK010000833.1 GCA_946481035.1 uncultured Dyadobacter sp.
GAACAAGCTGAATTTCAATGAGGATTTTGCCCATAACTTTTTCGGAATCTGGCTCGTGTTACTCTGCATCCCGCTGCTGTTCTTCGCGCGCTTGCCCAAAGCGGCCAAATGGTACGGCGGACTGACTTTCCTTAGCTTCCTCATCTTTTGCTTTTTTATCAGCTACCAGACCTACGGCTCGCGCCTGCACATACCGTTCTTCCTTCTGGCCGCACCCGTCGTAGGCATTACCTGTGGTTCCATTTTACCAGCATGGCCCGCGAGACTGCTGCCTTTTCTACTTTGGCTGGCTGCATTACCGTTTGCATTGCTCAGTTCGGCCCACCCGCTGCTTTCGACGAAGTGGTTTTTTGAAAAAATATTTCCGCCTATTAATTCCGCATTGCACCTGAACATCCGCATCGACGCGGCTAACCTGAACCTCAAACAGGAAAGCGTGCTTTACGCCAGCCCGGGGAGGTTGTTCTGGGGCGACCACTGGCCCGAAACCGAAGCACTTTTACGGGAGGTGAATGCACGCAATCCGCAAAAAATCGGTTTTGTTTTCACGGAAGCCAGTTTCGACTATGCCTATCAGTATTTGTTGAGAAAGCCCGGCCGGGAATTTGCGCACGTGCTTGTCGGCAATCCCTCGGGAGTGCTCGAAAATCCCGCATTTCAGCCGGATGTGATTATCGCTGAGAAAGGCTTTGGGCCTGGATTTGAGTACCACGGGAAAACCTATCGGCTAACCATGGAAAGTGATGGCAAGTGGCTTTATGTACCGTCAAAATGATCTGAATCAATTGTTATGATGTTTTTTAAAAGCAAGAAAAACCTGTTGCTGCTGGCACTGGCCCTCATTATCGGCTATATCGTCTACGATTCCACATCGCAGCCCACCGTGGCCGATTTGCAAGGCGGTTTCCGGGAAGTGGCCATGTATCGGAACGAAAACAACACCGGGCCTATCGTGCGGGTGTATGCAGTGAGCGTACAGGATACACGTTCCAAAGAGCTGCGCCAGTACGGTGATCTGATGCCTTATACCAAGTACGGCACCACCACGGTTTATTTTTTCGATGCCGCAAAACCATTCCCCAACAGCCTCACCGCAAGCCAGCCGCATTTCGACCCAAAATTCGGCCCTAACTGCATTGCAGCCTACCGGAAAGACGCCAACGGTCAGGTTTCGTTCAATGAAAAGCCATTTTAAAACCACCGGTACCTTATTTTTGCCTCACTAGTTTTTGAATAAATATTAAAGAAATGACTGCACTAGAAACCGTACAGCAATATTATGAAGCCTTCAATGCGAAAAACTGGAAAGGTATGCTCGCATTGCTCCATCCCGAAGTAAGGCACGAAGCTAACCAGGGCGATGTGCGCATCGGATTGGAAAAGTTCACAGCGTTCCTTCAAAAAATGGACGAAGCGTACGAGGAAACGCTCACGAACATGGTGTTTTTTTCCGAACCGCAAAACAAGCGCGTTGCCGTGGAATTCATCGTGAACGGCATTTACAAGCAGGCAGAAGAGGGCCTTCCCGAAGCGCACGGGCAATCATATGTGTTGCCGGCCGGCGCATTTCTGGAAGTAACCGACGGCAAGATCAGCCGCGTAACTACTTACTACAACCTGCCGCTCTGGATCGAACTCGTTTCCAAATCATGACCGCCCCACTGACGTTCGTCCGAAAGACCGGCGCCGGTATCGAGGAAGTTTTCGACGACCTGGCCAAGCTCCGCATTGCCGTTTTCCGCGACTATCCCTATTTGTACGAAGGCAGTGTGGAGTACGAAAAAGGCTATTTGCAAACCTATCTGCAATCCGAACAGTCTTTCCTGTTCGCTGTGTATGACGGCGACACGATGGTGGGCGCTACAACCTGTATTCCACTGAAAGACGAAACGGCCGAAATCCGCAAGCCTTTTGAGGATGCTGGTTTTGACGTGGAAGCTATCTGTTATTTCGGTGAAAGCATTCTATTGCCCGCCTACCGCGGATTGGGATTCGGTCACCGCTTTTTCGACGAGCGTGAGGCGCACGCCCGTACGACAGGTGATTTTGCAATGTGCTGTTTTTGCTCAGTAGACCGCGGGAATAATCATCCGCTGAAACCAACTGACTATCGTTCCAACGATGCATTCTGGCTGAAACGCGGCTATCAAAAAGAACCGGCATTGCAAAGTATTATGGAATGGCCTGATTTGGGAGAGCCTGCTTCAACTCCCAAAACCATGATTTTCTGGACCAAACCGCTCGACAACTAACATACAATGCAGCAAGTAACCATCGCTTCGGCACAATATCCTATCACCGGGCACCCGGATTTCGTCTCGTGGCAGAACCACACCGAAAAATGGGTGGCCGACGCCGCGATCCGGGGCGCCGATCTGCTCGTTTTTCCGGAATATGGCGCGATGGAGCTTGTGAGCATCTTCGATACCGGCGTCCGCGATGATATTCACCGCCAGATACACGCCTTGGATGGCCTGAAAGCCGATTTCTGTGCAACTTTCGATGCATTAGCACGCAAATATCGCGTCACTATCGTCGCGCCCAGCATTCCTGTGATCGAAGGTAGCCAAAAGCTCAACCGAGCCTTTGTTTTCTCTACTAACGGCTTGGCCGGTTATCAGGACAAGTTTTTCATGACCCGTTTTGAAAACGAGCAATGGGGCATCGACAGCGCTCCGAAACAGCTGACTGTTTTCGAAGCCCCCTGGGGCAAATTCGGCATTCAGATCTGCTACGACGTCGAATTTCCGCTGGGTGCGCAGAAACTCTGCGAAGCCGGCGCGAAACTGATCCTCGCCCCCAGCTGCACCGAAACCATTCGCGGCGCCACGCGCGTACACCTAGGAGCGCGCGCCCGCGCGCTCGAAAACCAGGCCTATACCGTGGTATCCCAAACTGTCGGCGAAGCTCCGTGGTCACCGGCCGTGGACCTCAATTACGGGTATGCGGCATGCTACACAACACCCGACAAAGACATGCCCGAAGAAGGCATTATCGCTACCAAAGTCCCGCAGGAAGAAGGCTGGCTGATCCAAACGATCGATTTCTCGCTCACCGACGAAGTGCGACGGGACGGGCATGTGTTTAATTTCAAGGACCAGGCACGCATGACAATGGCGCTGGCTAACGATACCATTTCTATTGTTTTCAAATCCCTATAAATACAAAATAGCGGCATCCAAAATGAATGCCGCTATATTCATCCTCTTTAAACCT
>CAMLNK010000834.1 GCA_946481035.1 uncultured Dyadobacter sp.
ATCATCGGCACCGGCATCTTCGTGCTCACCGGCACCGTGGCCGCCCAGAACGCGGGCCCCGCGGTCGTCCTCTCGTTCGTCCTGGCCGGCCTGGCCTCGATGTTCGCCGCCCTCTGCTACGCCGAGTTCGCCTCGGTGGTGCCGATGGCGGGGAGCGCCTATACCTACGGCTACGCCACCCTCGGCGAGTTCTTCGCCTGGATCATCGGCTGGGACCTTGTGTTGGAATATGCCGTAGGTGCAGCCACGGTAAGTATCAGCTGGAGCCGGTATCTGGTCAAGTTCTGCGAGGGGTTTGACGTCCATTTACCCACGGCGCTGACGGTAGGCCCGTGGGACGGCGGGATTATCAATCTCCCCGCTATTTTCATCGTAATCCTGATGAGCCTGCTCCTGATGAAAGGAACACAGGAGAGTGCATTGGTGAACGGTATCATTGTAGGCTTGAAAGTAGCCGTCGTGATCATCTTCATCATCCTGGGTTGGAAATACATCAACGAATCGAACTACGTACCTTATATTCCTGATAACACGGGCAAATTCGGTGAATACGGTTTCAGCGGGATCATACGGGCCGCGGCGATCGTGTTCTTTGCCTATATTGGCTTCGATGCCGTAAGTACCGCGGCGCAGGAAGCCAAAAACCCCAAGAAAGACATGCCTATCGGTATCCTGGGCTCACTCGTGATCTGTACGGTTCTGTACATCCTTTTCGCTCACGTAATGACCGGCGTTACCAACTATACTACCTTCAAAGGCCAGGACGGTATCGCACCGGTTGCCGTAGCCATCGAATCGATGGGTACACCTGATGCCAGCGGGGCGATCCACCCTGATTACCCATGGTTGAACCGCGCGATCATCGTGGCGATCCTGGCAGGTTACGCTTCCGTGATCCTCGTAATGCTTTTGGGCCAGAGCCGCGTATTTTTCAGCATGAGTAAAGACGGATTGCTGCCACGCGTATTCTCTGCCGTACACCCTAAATTTCAGACGCCGGTTAAGAACAACACCATGTTCCTGGTATTCGTAAGCCTTTTCGCCGCGTTCGTGCCTGCACGTGTGGTGGGGGAAATGACCAGTATCGGTACCTTGTTCGCGTTTATCCTCGTTTGTATCGGCATCATCGTGATGCGTAAGCAAATGCCGGACGCGCCGCGTGCATTCAAAACGCCATTGGTACCACTGGTGCCGATCCTCGGTATTTTCACTTGTTTCTTCATGATGGCATTCCTGCCGCTAGACACCTGGATCCGTCTGTTCGTATGGATGATCATCGGTTTCGATGTCTATTTGTGGTACGGTATTAAAAACAGCTTCCTGTCGAACAAGCTGCCGGCTTCCATTGCTGCCGGTGGTAAAACGGTAGGATTGGTAGGCATTGTACTGGCCGTGCTTCTGGCCGTAATTGCCTATTTCCATCACGTACAAACCGACGGTACCGACACGGGCATTTACTACTTCTCGCTCATCTTCGCCGCTATTCACCTTGTGACTTTCGGTATGACGCAGACCAAGAAGGCGTAATCAGAAGGAAAAGGGGAGGACGGATGAGAGGAGAAAGGAAAATATATCAAAGCGAAAGAGGCCATTCCGTTACGGGATGGCCTCATTTTGTTTACGGGTATATCAATAAAACCTAAAACCTTGACAATACCTTTTCCGAAACCGTCTGGCCGATGGACAATGACGATGTCGCGGCAGGCGAAGGCGCATTGCAGACGTTAATGGCCGTTTTGTTTTCGATAATGGAAAAATCATCCAACAAGCCGCCATCGTGGTCGCATGCTTGTGCGCGTACACCTGAGCCGCCGGGAATGAGGTCGTCGCTCTGGATTTCCGGGATCAGGCCTTGCAATGCTTTGGTAAATGCGGCTTTCGAAAATGAGCGGTAATATTCGCCCAGGCCTGTGCGCCAGTATTTCATCGCTACCTTCTGGAAACCGGGCCACGAAAGCGATTCGAGCATTTCGGGCACATTAATGTCCAGTTTCTTGTAACCTTCCCTTTTGAATGCAAAAACCGCATTAGGGCCCGCCTCAATACCACCCTCGATCATGCGCGTGAAATGCACCCCCAGGAATGGAAAGTTGGGGTCCGGAACCGGGTAAATGAGGTTTTTAACCAGGTAATGCTTCTCCGGGCGGATTTTGTAATACTCCCCGCGGAAAGGAATAATGCGGACGTTGATATTCTCCGGCTGTGTGAGCTGCGCTACCTTATCGGAATAGAGCCCGGCACAGTTGACGACCAGTTTTGTTTCAAATACCTTGCCGGTAGCGGTTATCACTTCCGAATGGGTGTTACGGTTTTTTACGTCGGTTACCTTTTCGCCAAAACGTACTTCACCATCCAGTTTCCGGAAATTCTCCGCGTATTTTTCACAAACTGTTTTATAATCGATAATGCCCGTGTATGGCACCCAAATACCTTCCAAACCCTTCACATGCGGCTCGATCTCCTTCATTTCCCCTTCGGAAATCATTCGGTTCTCGGTCAGTCCATTCTGGTTTCCACGCTCGAAGAGGTTTCGCAGCAATGGGCGCTGCTCCTCGGTAGTTGCCACCACTATTTTTCCACACAAATCATAGGCAACACCTTCCTTCTCGCAGAAATCAATGAGCATCTGGTAACCCCGGATACAGTTTGTCGCTTTCAGGCTGCCGGGTTTGTAGTACAATCCGGAGTGGATCACACCACTGTTGTGGCCCGTCTGATGCTTGGCTACTTCGTTTTCCTTTTCGAGCAGGAGCACTTTCAATGCAGGTTTCTGCTCCTTGATGCGGAGGGCTGTTGCGAGGCCTACGATGCCGCCGCCTATGATGGTAATGTCGTACATATGTTCAAATACTTTTTCTTACTTAACCGGGGAAGGATATTTTCCCCATCGAAACGCCCGGTACACCTTCTTTTTCACCAAAATATACGGCCTCTCCTGCTACCGCTTCATTCGCGAGCACGGCAAAGAGTACCGCTTCCTTTGCGTCACCCGCCACGCCCAGCTCATCGATCAGACGAATGTTCCGGCCCAGTAACCTGCCAATCGCGCCCATCAGCGCCGGGTTATGCGCGCCACCGCCGCTTGCGTACACCTCGAATATTTCCCCCGCCTGCATTACGTTGCGTATCGCTTCCGAAATCGTCTCCGCACTGAATTGGGTCAAAGTGGCAATCAAATCCTGCATTGTAACCGCATTTCGGCCCGAAAGCTTTAT
>CAMLNK010000835.1 GCA_946481035.1 uncultured Dyadobacter sp.
GGTTTGTGAACTACATTTCCGAGGATGGCTACATTCACGTGCGCCGCAATGGCGGTTCCGACGCGGCTATCGCGCCTTCGATGCGGGTAAACCTGCATACGGCCAAAGGTGTAGTGAAAGGCGTTTTCGGCTGGCCTGCTATCCACGTGCGCGACGTCGCCAAGGACCAGGTGCCCAAAGTGCACGAGCTTTTCATCGATGTGGGCGCTGCCAAAAAAGATGAAGTGCTTGAAATGGGTATTCATGTGGGTACCGTGGTAACATTCGCCGACGGCCTCGACGAACTGAACGGCAAGTACTGGCTCGGTCGAGCACTCGACAACCGCATGGGCGGGTACATGATCGCGGAGGTGGCGCGTATGCTGCACGAGAACAATGTGAAGCTGCCGTTTACATTATATGTGGTGAATGCGGTACAGGAAGAAATCGGTTTGCGCGGTGCGGAGATGATTTCGCGTCGTTTGAAGCCGGATTTGGCGATTTGCACGGACGTAACGCACGACACGCAGTCGCCGATGTATAACAAGAAGGAGCAAGGCGACCTGAAATGCGGCAATGGTCCGGTGATTTGCTACGGCCCGGCGGTACAAAACAATGTACGCGACATGCTCATCCGTGTGGCCGAAGAGAAGAGCATTCCTTTCCAGCGCCAGGCAGTAAGCCGCTCGACGGGCACCGATACGGATTCATTCGCCTACTCCACAGAAGGCATTGCTTCCGCATTGATCTCATTACCATTGAAATACATGCACACCACCGTGGAAATGGTTTCCAAAGAGGACGTGCAGAATGTAATACAACTCATGTACGATGTACTGCTTTCGCTGAAAGGAGACGAGGATTTCAGGTACATTAAGTAATTCGTTTGTGGGGCTGATATGTCGGCCCCGCAAACTACACACACCTTTCGTTAGCATACATCATAACTTCATCAACTTACTGGAAAACAATGGACAACCGGGCACGCGGGCGCGGGGCTGCTATCAACACGCCCAACAAATTCTTTAAGCACGAGATCGAGTACACCTCCGAGGACTGGCAGCAGTGGGAAGATCCGGAGGTAAATCCCAAAACACAATTCATCGAAGAGGAATCCAAGACGCTCATGAGCGTTTCGGACAGTCCCGATTTGCCTAATTTTCATTCGATTAATCCCTACCGGGGCTGCGAGCACGGGTGCATTTACTGCTATGCCCGCAATTCGCATGAATATTGGGGCTTTTCGGCGGGGCTGGATTTTGAAACCAAGATTGTGGTGAAAAAGAATGCACCGCAATTGCTGGAAAAGCTGTTCAATTCCAAAAAATGGGTGCCGCACAATATTCACATTTCCGGGAATACGGATTGCTACCAGCCGGGAGAGAAGAAGTACCGGATCACACGGCAGCTGCTGGAAATATGCCTGCGGTACCGCAATCCGGTCAGCATTCTCACCAAGAATGCATTGATCCTGCGCGATATCGACGTGCTGGAAAAAATGGCCAAACTGAACCTCGTGCACGCGGCGCTTTCGATTACTTCGCTGAATGAAGAGCTGCGAAGTGCATTGGAGCCCCGGACGGTCACAGGCAAAAGACGCTTGCAAGTGCTTAAAACGCTGAGCGAAGCAGGTATCCCGACGGGCGTCATGACGGCGCCTATCATTCCGGGGCTGAACGACCAGGAAATACCCGCGCTGATCGAGGCGATTGCTGAAAATGGGGCATTATGGTCGCATTACACGGTGGTGCGGCTGAACGGGGCGATTTCGACATTGTTCGAAGAATGGATCCACCATCATTTTCCCGACCGGGCGGCGAAGGTTTTGAGTCAAATCAAGGAATGCCATGGCGGCGTGGTGAACGATTCGCGCTTTGGAATCCGGATGGTGGGAGAGGGCAATTTCGCGGAGCATATCCGGCAGCTGCATGATCATTGTTGCCGGAAATACCTTGCGGGTAGGGAGTTGCCGCCTTTGGATACTTCGCAATTTATGCGGGCGGGGCAGATGAAGCTTTTCTAAATTTTATTTGCCACGAAGGCACGAATATTCACTAATTCGTGGATATTCGTGCCTTCGTGGCATCATAAACACAGCCAACCTAAGCCAATGAAAACCTTAGCACTAGTATTAAGCCTTACAACGGCGCTTGGCGTAAACATAAATTGCGTCAATTCTACATCTCAAAAGAGCCCGACGATGGCGGATTCGCTTTCCGCGGCGCCCGAAGATTTAACCAAAGCCAAAGGCCCGACTACCGGTGCAGATCAGATTTCCCAGTATCTGGATTATCTGAAAGGCAAAAAAGTCGGAATAGTAGTTAACCAAACCTCAATCATCGGCACCAAACCGATTGTGGATAGTCTGGTCGCGTTGGGCGTTAATATCGTCACCATTTTCGGGCCGGAGCACGGTTTTCGCGGCACTGCCAGCAATGGCGACAAGGTGAATGACGCCGTCGATCCGAAAACCGGTATTCCGGCCATTTCGCTCTATGGAAAGCTCAAAAAGCCCACCAAGGAACAAATGGCGGCCATCGACCTGATGATTTTTGACATTCAGGACGTGGGCGCGCGCTTTTACACGTATATCAACACGCTCGGGCACGTGATGGAGGCCTGCGCGGAGAACAACAAGGAAATGCTCATCCTCGACAGGCCCAACCCGAATGGCTTCCTGGTCGATGGCCCTATTCTGGAAGATCACCTGCATTCAGGGATCGGGATGTACAAAATCCCCATTTCGCATGGCCTTACGATAGCCGAATTCGCCCAGATGATCAACGGTGAAGGCTGGTTGCCCAATAAAATGCAGTGCAAGCTGAAAATCATCAAAGTGGCCAACTATTCGCACGACGTGCCCTATGTGCTGCCGGTAATGCCTTCGCCGAACCTCAATACCCAGCAATCGGTGATGCTCTACCCGCATATTTGTATGTTTGAAGGCACGATTTTGAGCCAGGGACGCGGTACCTATATGCCTTTTACGGTATTGGGCGCACCACTGCTGAAAGGCAAATATGACTTTTCATTCACCCCGCACAGCATCAAAGGCATGAGCGAAACACCATTGCACCAGGACAAGGAATGCTACGGCCTCGATTTGCGGAAGTATGACCTGAAAGACGTCCGTAAAAGTGGTAAGCTCAACCTGAAATGGCTGATGGAACTCTATAAAGCCTATCCCGACAAGGAGAAGTTCTTCGACATGAGCCAAAGCAAGCAAATGGGCAA
>CAMLNK010000836.1 GCA_946481035.1 uncultured Dyadobacter sp.
ACAAGTTTATCAGTGAAACCGGGTTTTGTTCGCGGCGTGAAGCCGACAAGCTCGTAGAGCAGGGCCGCGTAACGCTCAATGGCCGCAAGGCCGTTTTAGGCGACAAAGCAACCGAGGGCGATGACGTGCGCGTCGACGGCAAGCCGCTTAAAGCGAAAAAGGCAGGTGTTTACATCGCATTCAATAAGCCGGTGGGCATTACCTGCACCACCGAACGCCACATAAAAGGGAATATCATCGATTACATCCGCCACAAGGAACGAATTTTCCCGATCGGCCGGCTCGATAAGCCTTCGGAAGGGCTAATATTTCTCACCAGCGACGGAGATATCGTGAACAAAATTCTCCGTGCTGGGAATAATCACGAAAAGGAGTATGTAGTGACCGTTAACAAGCCCATAACGCCCGATTTTATACAAAAAATGTCCTCAGGCGTACCCATTTTGGGGGTTATTACCAAAAAATGCTTCGTGCGGAAAGAGGGGCCATTTGTATTCACTATTATTCTGACCCAAGGCCTCAACCGCCAGATCCGCCGCATGTGCGAGTACCTGGGCTACAATGTGACAAAGCTGAAACGCGTCCGGATCATGAATGTGGCGTTGAATGACTTACCGGTGGGTAAATGGCGGAACCTCACTGCCGCGGAAATGAAGGAAATTAATGACGCCGTGGAGCATTCAACGAAGACGGAGGAAGGATCTTATTTGGACGATTGGGATGAGTAGTTCTTAGGGAGGATGGAGGAAGGGGAGGAAGGGAGGAGGGAGGAGGGAGGATGTGATCTGTAAATAGTTATCGTATGGTTAGGCTTTTGCTCTTGTTGCTTTTGATCAATCAGGCTGTTTTGGGTCAGAAACCAGACACGGTTTTGCTTGGAAAACTGTTGCGGAGCCGGCCGGAGCTGTTTGGAAAAATCCTGAATCACCCGCAGAAGAACCAGGTGCAGATACTTTACACGCAGATTGATCGGGACGCGAAGAATGTTCCGCATTTCAAAAGTTACAGCTACAATCTCGACGACCTGCATTACTTTTTTCCGGCAAGCACGGTGAAATTGCCGACGGTGATTTTTGCATTGGAAAAGCTTAACGAGCTGAAAGTTAATGGCCTTAGCCGCACGAGCACGATGATTACCGGCGCTGACTTTATGAAACAGACACCCGTTGACAAAGATAGCAGTGCCGCCAGCGGGTTGCCTTCCCTGGAACATTATATTAAGAAGATCCTGCTCGTGAGCGACAACGACGCTTATAACCGGCTCTACGAGTGGGTCGGGCGGGCGGAAATGAACGAGCGGTTACGGAGACATGGCCTGACGACGAGTCGCATTCTTAACCGGTATGCCGTGAAGGACACGGACGAGACTTCGAGGCATACAAACCCGGTCAGTTTTTATGACGGTACCAGGCTGCTATACAGCCAACCAGGGCAGTTTGACCCGAAAGATTACCCATTGAATCTTACTAATACATCCATGGGGCGTGCCTATATGGATAGCTCCGACCGGCTTGTGAGGAAGCCATTCAATATGGCGAATAGGAATGCGTTCAGCCTGACCGACCAGCAGGTAGTGATGAAAAAGCTGCTTTTTCCGGAGGTTCTTGCTGAGCATGAGCGCTTTCATCTTACAAAAGATGACTATCAGTTGATCTACACTTACATGAGCAAACTTCCGAACGAGAGCGATTTCCCGCGCTACAATCCTGAGGAATACTGGCCGCTCTACGCCAAATTCCTATTTTACGGAGCCGACAAAGAGGTTACACCGCAGCGTGGAATGCGGATATTCAACAAGTATGGCGATTCGTACGGCTTTATTATCGATAATGCCTATATTGTTGATTTTGAGAATGGTATAGAGTTTTTGTTGAGCGCCGTCGTGCAATCCAACGAAGACGGCATCTACAATGACGACCGCTATGAATACAAGGAAGTGTGCTACCCATTCATGAAGAATCTTGGGCGTTTGGTCTATGAATATGAGTTGGGGAGGAAGAGAAAACATAGGCCTGATTTTTCTAAATTCCGGATGAATTACCAGGCTGTGCGGGCGCCTAAGTAACGCAAAATGAAGAATGACGTCGTCAGAGCGGGAAAAACGGTTATATTAGGTTTTCCTAAACCTAAAACTTTAACGATGCCCCCAAGTTCCCCCTCGCTTCGCCTGGACTCGATCGACGTGTTCAGGGCAGTCACCATGTTTTTAATGATTTTTGTGAACGACCTGTGGACGCTCGAAGACGTTCCCGACTGGCTAAAACACAGCAAAGCCGCCGACGATGCCATGGGCCTTTCCGACGTGGTATTTCCTGGATTTCTGTTTATCGTAGGCCTGTCCATTCCTTTCGCGATTGCGAATCGCAAGAAAAAAGGCGACTCGGATGCGCTGATTATCAGGCATATTGCAGAGCGTACTTTTGCATTGCTGCTGATGGGTATTTTCATTGTCAACTATGAAAATATCGCGGGCGAGGTTATGGCGGTCAGCAAATATGTGTGGGAAATCGGGATGGTCATCGCCTTTTTCCTGATCTGGAATGTGTACCCTTCCAATCCTGAAAAAAAGGGACTTTACACCGCATTGAAAGCGGCGGGGTACCTGCTGCTCATTGGCCTGGCTGTGATTTACAAAGGCGGTGACGCGGAGAATCCCTCGTGGATGGAAACGCATTGGTATGGTATCCTGGGCCTTATCGGCTGGTCGTACCTCCTGGGCGCGCTCACGTACCTGCTCACGCGCGACCGCCTCACGTGGGTGATTGGCGGCTGGGCATTTTTTGTACTCTTCAATCTGGCCGACTTTGCAGGTGTGCTGGGTTTCCTGGAACCGGTCAGGAAATATGTATGGATCGTCGGGAGCGGGTCGATGCCTGCGTTCGTGATGGGGGGCGTGGTGGCGTCGGTGATTTACCGCCATAGCGCCGGACGGAATTCGGTAGGGGCCAGCTTCCTGGTGCTGCTCATTGTGCTTAGCTTAATATGCCTGGCATATGGAGTAGGTACCCGGCCGTTTTGGGGTATTTCAAAAATAAGGGCTACACCCGCCTGGGTAGGCATATGCTCGGGTATCAGTTTTCTGGCATTCGCTTTCCTGTTCTGGCTGGTCGATTTAAAAAAGATCAAAAGCTGGGCGAACGTTATTCAACCCGCCGGTACGGCCACGCTGACCTGCTACCTTATTCCTTATATATGGTATGCAGTCATTACGT
>CAMLNK010000837.1 GCA_946481035.1 uncultured Dyadobacter sp.
TCCTCGAAGGATTGTCCGTGTTGCCTTTTGATGAAGAAGTTTCAATGAAAGCCGCTGAAATATATCACAACCTCCGAAGGCGGAACCTGATGATAGAATTTCGCGACATATCCATCGCTGCTACGGCGCTCATTTTTCAATTACCAATCAAAACATTAAACAAGGATCATTTTCAAAGGATTGACACTTTGGAATTAGCCTGATAAACCACAAAAGAAATGTCACACCTCTTTGACGTCTACCCCATTTACGATATAGAACCGGTAAAAGCCGAAGGCAGCTACCTCTGGGACCAGTATGGTACCAAGTACCTCGACCTCTACGGTGGCCATGCGGTGATTTCGGTTGGTCATTGCCACCCGTATTACGTGGATAAGCTGACGAAGCAATTGAATGCGATCAGTTTTTATTCCAATTCTGTCAAAATCTCCATTCAGGAAGAGCTGGCGGAGAAGTTAGGCGAACTTTCGGGTTATCCCGACTATAAATTATTCCTCTGCAACTCCGGCGCGGAAGCGAATGAGAATGCATTGAAACTGGCTTCTTTCCACAATGGCAGAACAAAGGTGATTTCGTTCACCAAGTCATTCCACGGCCGGACGGCCGGTGCGGTGGCTGCTACCGATAATCCTTCGATTGTGGCGCCGGTAAATTACAAAGAGCATGTTACATTCCTGCCATTCAACGACGCTGCGGCGGCAGAAGAAGGCATTACCGACGAAGTTTGCGCGGTGATCGTGGAAGGTATCCAGGGCGTGGGCGGTATCCATGTTTGTACAGATGAATTTTTGCAAACCCTGAGACGCAAATGCAACGAAACCGGCGCGATCCTCATCCTCGACAGCGTGCAATGCGGCTACGGCCGGACGGGCAAGTTCTTCTCGCACCAGTTCAGCGGCATCGAGCCGGACATTATGTCGATGGCGAAAGGGATGGGCAACGGCTTCCCAATCGGCGGGATTCTGATCTCTCCGAAATTCAAAGCAAGTTATGGTTTGCTGGGAACGACATTCGGCGGGAACCACCTGGCTTGCGCGGCGGGCGTGGCAGTGCTCGACATTATGAAAAAAGAAAACCTGATCGCCAATGCGGCCGAGATCGGCGACTACCTGCTCGAAGGCATTAAGGCGATTGGCGGTTATAAAGAACTGAGAGGCCGCGGGCTGATGATCGGGATCGAGTATGATTTCCCGGTGAAGGACCTGCGCAACAAGCTTTTGTTCGAACACAAAATGTTCACGGGCGTGGCGGGCGCGAACACGATCCGTCTGCTGCCATCGCTCGCATTGGGTAAAACAGAGGCTGATTTGTTCCTCGAAGCATTGAAAAAAGAAGTATCTGTTGCAGCCGTTTGATTTTTTTGAACTAATACCATCCTTGTCCTAGTTGAGAATAGGAATACCTGTCTCCGAAATTTAAACCTGAATGAAACACTTTCTTTCCATTAAAGACGTCACCGACCTCCCACAGCTCATCAGCAGCGGTATCGCAGCCAAAAAGGACCCGTTTGCAGATCAGACGCTTGGAAAAAACAAAACCATAGGCCTGTTGTTTTTCAATTCGAGTTTAAGGACGAGGATCAGCACTCAGAAAGCTGCCCAGAACCTCGGCTTGAACGTGATTACGATGAATGTCGGCCAGGATGGTTGGGGACTGGAAATGGAAGAGGGGGTGATCATGAACGGCGATAAGGCGGAACACGTGAAGGAAGCGGCGGCTGTTATCGGCAGCTATTGCGACATCATCGGTATCCGCTCTTTCGCAGGTTTGCAGGATCGTGATAAGGATTATGCGGAAATCGTTTTCCAGCAATTCAAAAAATATGCGCAGGTACCGATCGTAAACCTCGAATCGGCCACGCGGCACCCGCTGCAATCGTTGGCCGACTGCATTACGATCGAAGAATTCAAACTCAAACAACGCCCAAAAGTAGTCCTTACCTGGCTGCCACATTTCAAGGCATTGCCGCAGGCTGTCGCTAATTCGTTCTGCGAATGGATGAACCCAATGGATGTGGACTTCGTGATCACGCACCCGGAAGGTTATGACCTCTCCCCCGATTTCGTGGGCAGAGGCCAGGTGATTTACGACCAGGATAAGGCATTGGAAGGCGCGGATTTTGTATACGGCAAAAACTGGTCGTCATTCAATAGTTACGGACAGGTGCTGAACACCGATCCGTCGTGGATGATCACCGAGGCTAAAATGGCTTTGACCGACAACGGTAAATTCATGCATTGCCTGCCTGTACGCCGCAATATGAAAGTAGCCGACGAAGTTCTCGACGGTCCGCGTTCGCTGGTGATCGAGCAGGCCGCCAATCGCGAATGGTCGGCGCAGGCTGCATTGAAAGAGGTCTTGTTAGGATTGTAATCGCTATTTTTGCAAGAATATAAAAAGAGGATGTATCAAGAAGAGTAAATTCATATTTCGCACTTTGATATAACCCGCATCATGAAACTGATATTGAAATGAGTACAACTACATTGGCTCAACCCTCTGATTCAACAACCCTGGACGAAGTCCGTAAAACCGGTGTACTGATCGTGAACCTCGGCACGCCCGACAGCCCGTCGGTGCCCGACGTCCGTAAATACCTGCGCCAGTTTCTCATGGACGAGCGCGTGATCGACATTCCGTACGTTAACCGCTGGTTTTTGATCAATCTGATTATCGCTCCGTTCCGTGCACCGAAGTCTGCGAAAGTTTACAAACAGCTTTGGCGGCCCGACGGCTCTCCGCTGAAAACGTACGGGTATTCAGTAAAAGACAAATTGCAAAAGGTACTGGGTGAGGATTACGTGGTGGAACTGGCGATGCGTTACCAGAACCCGAGCATTGAAAAAGCATTAACCGCATTACGCAAGGAATGTCTGACGGAAATCATCGTCGTGCCATTCTTCCCGCAATATGCTTCGGCGTCTACCGGCTCGGTGTACAAAGAAGTAATGCGTGTCGTGAAAGACTGGGAAGTACTTCCGGAAATCCGTTTTGTGAACCGCTTCCTCGAACACCCTAAATTCATTCAGGGTTTTGTGGATTTGGGTAAAAAATACATGGCGCAGCACGATTACGACCATTTCGTGTTCAGCTACCACGGCTTGCCGGAGCGGCAGATTACCAAAGGCGATGTTACCGGCAGTTTTTGCCAATTCGGCAGCTGCTGCGACAAGCTCGATCACCGCAACCAGCATTGCTACCGCGCCCA
>CAMLNK010000838.1 GCA_946481035.1 uncultured Dyadobacter sp.
TGATAAAGAAAATACTACATCCCGAAAAAAGTTTAAAGTTTTTTCACTCCATTTCCCCCCCCTATTTCAAGTGGCGGAAAATCGATTCCAGCACATCCAATTTTTCCATTTATTAATACAACACAAACCCACCATACATTACCAGCCCCACCCGCTGGAAAACGAAAGAGGTGCCCGATCTACGATCAGACACCTCTTCGCTATTGTGATTTTAACCTTGATTACGATCCACAAGCCTCACATCCTTCCGGATCGTCGAGGGAACATTGCATGTCGGAGCGATTATCACGCGGCGCGACTGGCTTAGCGTGCTCCTCCGCGTACTGTACGTAGTTGAGCTCCTTCTCGGCCACCACAGCAGTAGCAGGTTCCAGTTGCGGCTCCGCTTGCTTGCTGACGGTGAATTGAACCGGATCTGAGGCCGCGCGGGTACGCAGGTAATACATACCGGTTTTGAGACCCTTCTTCCACGCATAGAAGTGCATTGACGTCAGCTTGCCGAAGTTCGCCTCCTCCATGAAGATGTTCAGTGATTGCGACTGGCAAATGTAAGCACCGCGATCCGCCGACATGTCGAGCAGGCTGCGCTGCTTAATCTCCCATGCGGTTTTATAGAGATCCTTAATGTTCTGCGGAATATTCGGGATGGCTTGTACCGATCCGCTGGCGCGAACGAGGTTGTTTTTCATTTCCTCGCTCCAAAGGCCTAGTCTTACCAGATCTTTCAACAAGTACTTGTTCACCACCACAAATTCACCCGACAACACCCTTCTTACATATATATTGGAAGTGAATGGCTCGAAGCATTCGTTGTTACCGAGGATCTGGCTCGTAGACGCCGTCGGCATCGGTGCGAGCAGCAACGAGTTGCGCACACCATTTTGTACCACTTCTTTCCGCAGCTTCTCCCAGTTCCAGCGTTTGCTTTCCGGCGTCACATTCCACATATCAAACTGGAATACGCCTTGTGAGATCGGGCTGCCTGCCCAGGTTTCGTACGGGCCGTACTGCATGGCCAGCTCCATGGAAGCTTCCATCGATCCGTAATAGATCGTTTCGAAAATGTCTTTATTCAGCTGACGCGCCTCGTCGGAATCAAATGGCATGCGCATCATACAGAATGCATCGGCCAAGCCTTGCACCCCGATACCGATCGGACGGTGACGCTTGTTGCTCTTCTCCGCTTCGGGAACCGGATAGAAGTTCAGATCGATGATCTTGTTCAGGTTGCGCGTTACCACTTTAGTGATCTCATACAGCTTCTGGTGATCAAATCGCATGAAACCATCCGCGCCTTGCTCTACGAATTTCGGCAGTGCGATGGAAGCAAGGTTACAAACCGCTACTTCGTCGGGAGCCGTGTATTCGATGATTTCGGTGCAAAGGTTGGAAGACTTAATGGTACCAAGGTTCTGCTGGTTGGACTTGCTGTTCGCATGGTCTTTATACAACATATATGGAGTACCTGTCTCGATCTGCGATTCCATGATCGCGAACCACAGGTCTTGCGCCTTGATCGTCTTGCGCGCTTTGCCTTCGCGCTCGTATTGTTCGTACAGTTTTTCGAACTCCTCGCTATGCGTATCCGCCAGTCCCGGGCATTCGTGCGGGCAGAAGAGCGACCAGGTGTCGTTCGCCTCGACGCGCTTCATGAACAAGTCCGGAATCCATAATGCATAGAAAAGGTCGCGTGCACGCTGCTCTTCTTTCCCGTGGTTCTTTTTCAGATCCAGGAAATCGAAGATATCCGAATGCCATGGTTCAATATATATAGCAAAAGAACCTTTGCGCTTGCCGCCTCCCTGATCCACATAACGCGCCGTGTCGTTGAACACGCGAAGCATCGGTACGATACCGTTCGATTGCCCGTTTGTTCCTTTAATATATGTACCCGTCGCACGGACGTCGTGAATGCTCAAACCGATACCACCCGCCGACTGCGAAATCAATGCGCAGTTTTTGAGCGTATCATAAATACCATTGATGCTGTCCTCCTTCATGGTGAGCAGGAAGCACGACGACATTTGCGGCTTCGGCGTACCTGCATTGAACAACGTAGGCGTAGCATGGGTAAACCATTTTTCCGAAAGCAAATGATAGGTTTCAATCGCCGCCTGCACGTCCTCCTGGTGGATACCGATCGCCACGCGCATGAGCATATGCTGCGGGCGCTCTACAATTTTCCCTTCAACTTTCAGTAAATACGACTTTTCGAGGGTTTTATAGCCGAAATAATCGTAGGAATAGTCGCGGTCATATATAATAGTAGAGTCGAGCAGCGATGCATGCTGGCGGATCACCTCGTAAACCTCCTTGGAGATCAACGACGCATTTTCGCCGGTTTTGGAATCTATATATGTATAAAGACGCTTCATTGTAGCCGAGAACGACTTCAATGTGTTCTTATGGAGGTTAGAGATAGCGACGCGGGCAGCCAGGATTGCATAATCGGGGTGCTTGGTGGTCATGGAAGCTGCGGTTTCGGCAGCGAGGTTGTCCAGCTCGGCAGTAGTAACGCCGTCGTAAATACCGGAAACAACCTTCTTGGCTACTTCCACGGGCTGAACATATGCGGCGTCCAGGCCGTAGCTCAGTTTCTCTATGCGGGCAGTCACCTTATCGAATTTCACGGATTCGCGGCGGCCGTCACGCTTTATGACATACATAGACATAGAATGTGGTGTTTGATAGAACGTTAGTGATGTATATTCTTGGAAGATCAGTCGGAGATGACTTTAAAAATCTCTTGAAATAACACTAAAGAAATCAGATTAGCAATCAGGATTTCTCTACAAAACCATGCCTTATCAGCAGAGTCCAAATTACTAAATTGTTAAGAAACTAATAACTAGTTGTTTACGGAAAGCTTACACTAAATTGTTCCAAAGAAAAAATTTCAAGAAAAATGTATTTCAAATTTTGCAAACTTTTTCCCAGAAAAATTTTAGTTCAAGAAACGTTGGCTTGACAATAATTACTGTTAATCAACGATTTAACTGCAAAACATTATTTATAATAATTCTAAACTTGTAAACTTTGCGGAGTATAACCTATTTTATTTCAACACAAAATATCAACCTCTAGCAATAAAAACTCAAACATATGAGCACAATTATCGAACAAGCCGACCGCCGGACATTCCTCAAAACGACCTCCGGAATGGTAGCGGGCCTCGCCCTGGGCGGGTCGCTCACCGAAGGACTGGCC
>CAMLNK010000839.1 GCA_946481035.1 uncultured Dyadobacter sp.
TTCGCCGGAATTTCCTCTTAAGTAACGCAGGAATAGGTGTACTCATTATTCAAGCTATCAAGAGCAAAGACATTATGAAAGCCTTAACCGAGATATTTAATCATAAGCAATTGAAAGGTAAAGCCGCATTGAGAAGTTTGCTTTTCGATTTGTCGTTAGGAAACATTGTAGCATCTATTTGTATCAGTGATGCAAATGATAAATTTGAAATGGCTCTCAAACAAGCGAATGCTACCTATAGACAAGACATGAGAAGCTGTTTTGACAACAGAGAATAAATAAAGATATTATGGCCACATTAAACTTCCTAGGAAATAATCTGAGTAAACGGCAACTTTTTTACAAAATGTTGATAATTGCATTGGCCTTGTTATTCTTTGTACTGTCTAAATACGAAGGTAGGCAGATGGTACTAGATGCTCGCAACGGATTGTTCAAGCAAGCTGAGCAAAAAGAGTTGTTGTCTTGGGTTTTTCAAGGCCTCTGCTATTTATCAATCGTTTTTCTGAATAAAAAGCTGTGGCCTGTTATTGCGTTTGTTTTTATCAGTCACCTGATTCTATACATGTTTTTTGTAAAATTTTAGATCTGAAATGAGTTGCT
This sequence comes from uncultured Dyadobacter sp., assembly GCA_946481035.1. The sequence continues at coordinate 604 of CAMLNK010000839.1, forward strand.
TCACAGTTGGTTCTAGTTATACAACTGAGTTTGCCTCATCTATTTACCCAGAAAGGCATATAAGTACCTTATATGCCTTTCTGGGTTTTTAAAAGGCTATACATCTTAACCAAATACTTGCCGCCTAACCTTCAATCAATTTTGAAATAAAGTGGCTTCCCATCTGCAACAGGTATGACAACGGCTAGCGTACATGATTCTCAATACATCGGGTCCTTGAACCACTTTAAAGAGGCCGACATTTCATACCAGCGACATTTTTGTTTGGTATGGCCTGCCAGTTATTGATGCAGAGACAGGCAGCAATATCTTCGCCCTGATTGAGACGCTCGACACTTTGTTAGCCAGGGCAGATGACCGTACGCAATTTATTCTCGGTCATGGTCCTCTCTGCTCAAAAAAGGAGTTATCAGCCTACAAAAAACTGCTAACATCTATTAAAGATAAGGTTGAAGTCCTCCATAATCAGAACAGACCCTTGGCCGAAATTATCAAGAAAACGCAAGTCATTTTAGATCCGAAACTTCATGGCGTCAGTCGGGAGAAGTTCATTACACAGGTATATCGAATGGTAAAAAGCAACCGTATTGATGAGAAAAATCCTTACAGTCCTAGGGGCCAAATCAAGAGCAAAAATTAGCAAAACATTAATATCACATTAGCAGGAAAGCGTCTGAAAATTCAAACCAAATATCAAGCTTTCAGACGCTTGTATATTGTTATCTATCGTTGTTTTTACGAAAATCACTTGCCGATACAAAACTTCGAAAAAATATTTTCCAGCAAATCATCCGTCACAATAGTCCCGGTAATCTCTCCCAAATGATGCAGCGCCAGCCTGATATCCTGCGCCAGAAAATCCCCGGTTACGCCCAGCGATAGCCCATTCAAAACATCCGTCAAAGAATCCGAAGTCTTCAACAAATGCTCGTAATGCCGTAAATTGGTCACCACGGTATCTCCCGCGGCTTGCCCGTGCACGAGTGAAACGAGTTTCGAAGTCAATGCAGGTAAATTCTGTTGGGTATGGGCGGAAATAGGTACGATGTCCAAATCACCGGCAGACAAGGAATCAGCCAGTGAAGGATTGATATCGGTTTTATTTAAAACAAACAATACTTCCTTGTTGGCTGGCAACAATGCAGCGAGCACCTGATTTTCAGCCAGGGTTTCGGCGCTGTCGAAGAGGAAGATTACAATATCAGCTTTATCCATTGCTGCTTTCGAACGCTCGATGCCGATGGATTCAACTACGTCAGTAGTTTCGCGAATCCCTGCGGTATCAATAAAGCGGAATTTGAGACCGTCAAGAACAATGGTATCCTCGATGACGTCGCGGGTAGTACCCGCGATGGCGGTTACAATGGCCTTTTCTTCGTTCAACAATGCATTCAACAAAGTAGATTTACCTACATTGGGTGAGCCTATGATGGCCACCGGAACACCTTCCTTAATAGCGTTACCAAAATCGAATGAGCTGATCAGCGGCTCGATAGTAGAAAGCAGCGCATCGATGAGGCGCCGCAGATCATCGCGCTGTGCGAATTCTACATCCTCTTCTCCGAAATCCAGTTCGAGCTCGATCAGCGAGGCGAAATGGATGAGCTCCGAGCGCAATGAGGCCAGCTTTTTGGAAAAACCTCCCCGGAGCTGGTTCAATGCGGTTTTATGGCTGGCCTGCGAGTCGGCAGCGATCAGGTCGGCGACTGCTTCGGCCTGCACCAGGTCGAACTGACCGTTCAGAAAGGCGCGCTGGGTGAATTCGCCGGGTTTGGCGATGCGGGCACCTTTCGTGATGAGTACCTTTAATATCTGGCGGATAATATAATCAGAACCGTGGCAGGAAATTTCGACGGAATCTTCCTTGGTAAACGAGCGCGGCGTTTTGAAAACCGTGACGAGCACTTCGTCGATGATCTGGTCACCAGCGGTGATGGTACCGAAATGCACGGTATGGGTTTCGACGTTTTCAAGGTTTTTGCCTTTGAAAACGCTGTTGACCATCGCGATGGCGCCCAGGCCCGAAACGCGTATAACTCCGATCGCGCCCACGCCTGAGGGCGTCGCGAGCGCGCAAATGACTTCCTGCTGATGTATTGGTACTGTATTCATAACTGCAAAGATGCTACTTTTAAAGAGAACCATTAAGCGGCGAAGGAAGTTTGAATTTTGTACCTTTACGGGATTTTTCCCGCGTCAAGGCGTGTTACACTCTTTTCAACATCCAATATTTTAAGACTTTGCTTACCGAAACTTTGCCCATCGTTACCTCTGAACTTCCGGTGATGGAAGCCTTTTACACCTTGCAAGGTGAAGGCCAGCACAGCGGTCGTGCTGCATATTTCATCCGCCTGGGCGGCTGTGATGTAGGCTGCCACTGGTGTGATGTGAAAGAATCCTGGGATGCGAGTCTGCATCCAAAATTTGCTATCGATGCAGTTGTAGAGGGCGCATTGCGGTTTCCCGGCCGATTAGCGGTGATTACCGGCGGGGAGCCATTAATGTATAATCTCGATGAGCTCACAGGCGCATTACAGGCCGCAGGCTTTAAAACCAATATCGAAACCTCGGGCGTTTATCCGTTCACCGGACATTGGGAC
>CAMLNK010000840.1 GCA_946481035.1 uncultured Dyadobacter sp.
GATAGCTCGGTAAAGGAAGGATCATGAACGGGCAGGGTGATAATCAAACGAAAATACATAAAAGTCGTTTCATCGCCTTCATTTTACAGTTCATATGAGTGAGCGTAGGCAATGGGGGCTGCCCGGGCTACTTTTGTTTTGTCAAAACGATTAATATTAGCCATGAAAATTCAGCGAATACTTTTTGCAACCGTTCCCCTCGACGGACATTTCAATCCCCTTACCGGCCTGGCCGCTCACCTCAAACAGCTCGGGCACGATGTGCGCTGGTATGTGGGCGGCCATTACGGGGCGCGCGTGACGAAGCTCGGGCTCGTGCATTACCCGTGTGTAAACGCGCCAGTGATCAACCAGGAAAATATGGACGAGCTGTTTCCCGAACGGAAAAGCATCAAAAACCCCATTTCCCGGGCGCGGTTCGACGTGAAGCATACATTTCTGAGTCCCATTCCGGGGTATATCGACGACCTCGTGAAAGTTCACGACGAATGGCCGTTCGACCTGATCGTCTACGACCTGGCCTGCCTGGGCGCGATGTTCGTGCAGGAATTATTGGCCATCAAAGGCGTGGCTGTGGGTGTGCTGCCTTTGTTTGAAAGCGAGTCGAACCCGCCTTCCGACGATCCTGCGCAAAATGCTATTGCAAGGTCGGTAGTCCGCTGGGCCAAACGTGCGAAGATCCATTTCCAGTTCAACATCATTATGAAGCCGTGCAGCATCCTGTTCAATGAGCTCCGGGCCAAATACGGCCTGCCGTCGGAACCGGGCTTCATGTTCGACGCGGTATTCCGGAATGCCAGTCTGTACCTTCAAAGCGGTGTGCCCGGTTTCGATTACCCGCACAGAAAGCTAAGCCCGAACGTTCGGTTTGTCGGACCACTTTTGCCCAATAAATCGAACAGGAAGATTGCATTTGCACAAGCCGACGAAACCTTGAAATACAAAAGGGTTATCCTGGTTACGCAGGGCACATTCGAGCGTAATGTCGAGAAGATCATCGTCCCCACGCTGGAAGCCTATAAAAACGACCCCGACACGATGGTGATCGTTACCACCGGCGGTTCGGGCACCGGGGCTTTGCGTCACCGCTATCCCCAGCCGCATTTCCTCATCGAGGATTTCATCGACTACGACGCCGTAATGCCTTACGCGAGCGTGTACGTCACGAACGGAGGCTACGGGGGCGTGATGCTCGCCCTGCAACACCAGCTACCAATTGTGGTAGCTGGTGTTTATGAGGGCAAAGACGACATTGCGGCACGCGTGCAGTTCAATGGCGTCGGGATCGACCTGAAAACCGAAACGCCCAAAGCAAACAAGATCCGCCGGGCCGTGACGACCATATTGTCGGACAACAAATACCGGCGGCAGGCACAGCAGCTCAGCGAAGAATTCCGAAGCTACCCTGCCAACGAAATGGCTGCCGGGTACATCGGCGAACTGGTCTGAGCAATGCGGACTAGCGGGAAGCCGACACTTCTTCTTTCCGTGGTGCGCCCATGATCAGCTTTTCAATGGAAGCCATTTTTGCGTCCATAGCTTCCAGTTTCGCTTTCAGCTGATCATTTTCCTCCTGCAATTGTCTAGTGCGTTTTTCGAGAGCCTGGATGGCGGCCATATTTACACCGTCGATATCGGAGGTGTTGATGGTTGTATCGTTTCCAATGCCGTCCAGGCCGAATGCAGCATAGAAATCCTGTGCCATCGGGCCTATGTGCCGGGTTGTGGCGGGCTGGCTTTTGTAGTTCCAGCTGGTGAGCGGTAACTGTGCTACCTTATGCAATATCTTTTCGGTATCCAGCACTTCGAAATTCTCCTTTTTGCGCCTGTCGCTGACGGTATTCCACGATCCCCCGCCGGCAGCGATGTCGACACCGCTCGTCATACCCTGATTGGTGAACACACGTGCCCCGCCTGCAAAACGCATTGTCAATTGGTTATTGGCCGTGCTGTAAGCACTGTCGGAAGAGAATCCTGCGCTCGCATCGCTGATCACGACAGCTCCCTGATTTTTCGCCCGCGCGTTTTTACCCAGCGCCAGTGAAAAGTTGCCGCTGGCACTGTTCTGCAACCCGATCGCGACCCCGAACGCCCCTCTGGCTATGGACGGCCCGATTACAATCGAAGCCAGCCCCGCAGCAATCGACGACGGCCCCATCGCCAGGGCGTCATCAGAGGTTGCCTGCGCGCCGCTACCGATCGCAACAGCGCCTACCCCGCTGGCTGTCCCGTTAAATCCGAAAGCCCTGTCTGCCGATGCCGTTCCGTTGTCGCCCAACGCGACAGATGCATCCCCGGATGCGGTAGTAGACTCGCCGACTGCAAATGAGCTCTCGCCGCCTGCGCGGACGTTCCGGCCCGCTGCAAACGAATAATTGCCAATATTGGCGGCATTCCAATAAGTGCTCCCAAATGAGCCAACATACCCTACGCGGAATGCGGCTTTATCTGCATACCACATCATCCGGCGCCCTGCGCCTTCAATAGGTACAGGTTTAGACCCTGAGACGTCACCGGTAGCGGAAAAAACGACGCTGCTGTCGGCCACGTGCAATCCGGCCCTGGGCGTAAGTGTGCCGATCCCGACCTGGGCATTCGCATACAAAGACGCAATAACAAAAAGAGAAGTAATGATAATTTGTTTCATGTCAGAAGGATAGAAAAAAATGGAAATGATTATTCAACCACCAGTTTGTGGTTTATAACACCCTGTTCATTAGTGAGTTTAAGCAGATACATTCCGGAAGCGACGCCACTGAGGCTCACCTGCACGGAGCCGTCGGGCAGCGGTGCTGTGCGAACGGGCACTTGCCGGCCAAGCATATCCCAAAGGCTCACTTCGCCCGCCGGAGTACCGGATGCAAGGGTCACCGTACCTGCCTTTCTGGCCGGGTTCGGATACAAGCCTGCAAAGCGGCCGGCACCGCGTGGTTGGAGGGAAACAGCCTTTGTCAAACTGAAAGTACCATCCAGATCCACGGAACGAAGCCGGTAGTAAACGGTTTGCAGCTGGTTTCCGAAAGAACGGTCCGTGAAAGTGTACCGTCGCAGGTCGTTGCTTTTACCGGCTGCATCCACCGACCCTATTTTCTGAAAGCTCTTTGCATCAAGGCTTCGTTCCACTTCAAAATGGGAAGCGTTATCCTCGCTGGTCGTCTGCCATTCGAGCAATGCATTGTTTTCGACAGCCTTCGCG
>CAMLNK010000841.1 GCA_946481035.1 uncultured Dyadobacter sp.
CCATCTCACATCCATGGCCACCAAATCGCGTGGTTTGCACAAATATATTGTAGATCACGGCGGCAAGGATCACCCCAATGCGAAAGTGAATTTCAAATTGGGCGATATTGTAACGACGATGATCCAATGCCATAATGGCGAAAACATCGTGCTGGTGCACGATACCAACTCACCGCGCCCCTACTCGCTCGCATTCCGCGCGCAAGGCACGGAGGGAATCTGGATGAACGACGGCCACATGATTTACCTGGAAGGCGTATCGCCCAAAGAACACACCGGCGAGCCCGATAAGCCCTACCTGGACAAAAACGACCATCCGCTGTGGGCAAAATACGCCAAGGAAGCCGAGAATGCAGGTCATGGCGGCATCGACTACTTCGTGTTACGCGGGTTTGTGGAGGCTATCAAACGTAAAACGGCACCACCCATCGACGTTTACGACGCAGCAGTGTGGAGCGCCATCAGCCCATTGTCCGAACTTTCGATCGCCCGCGGAAGCTCTCCCGTTGAAATCCCGGACTTTACCCGGGGAAAATGGCAAACAAACAAGCGCATATTTGGCCTGAATGACGAATTTTGAGTATTATAACAGAAACAAATTCATACAAATAACCTGAACAACCTTTTCCAAATACGACTTAAATGAGCAAAAAAAACAGTTACCTGGGTCCCCTCTTCATTATCGGCATTCTTTTCTTTGTGATGGGTTTCGTCACATGGGTTAACGGAACACTGATCACCTTCTTCAAAAAAGCATTTACTCTCGACAATACCAGTTCTTACCTGGTTACGTTCGCGTTTTTCATTTCCTATACCGTCATGGCGATCCCGTGTTCGATGGTTTTGAAAAAAACCGGTTTCAAAAACGGTATGTCGCTGGCACTCATTGTGATGGCATTAGGAACAGCCATATTCATCCCGGCTGCGGAAATGGCGTCATACCCGCTATTCCTGGTCGGTTTGTTCACGATTGGTATCGGTCTTACGGTATTGCAAACAGCCTCGAACCCCTACGCTACCATCCTCGGTCCACGCGAAAGCGCCGCGCAGCGGATCAGTATCATGGGTATTGCCAATAAAACCGCCGGTATTTTCAGCCAGATCATTTTTGGTAAACTGCTTCTCGCAGGTGCCTCTACGGCCGATCCCAAGTCGGAACTGGACAAGGTAGCAATGCCTTACCTCGCACTAACGGTCGTGCTAGTTGCCCTGGCGATCATCATCAGAATGTCGAAAGGATTGGTGGAAGTAAGCGAAGATGAAGAAGATGACGCACCGCTGGCCGCGCAACAGATTGCGGTTCAAAAAACCAGTGTTCTGCAATTCCCTAACCTTGTTCTGGGTGTGATTGCATTATTCTGCTATGTAGGTGCAGAGGTGATCGCGGGTGACACGATCATCAGCTACGGCGTATCCCTCGGCTTTCCCGAGGAAGAAGCCCGCCTTTTCGGGACCTACACATTATATGGTATGATGTTCGGCTATGTTTTGGGTATCGTGTTGATTCCTAAATATGTGTCGCAGCAAGCTTACCTCAAATTCTCTGCAATCCTGGGCTTGATCGTTACCGTAATCGCCATTAATTCAACCGGTTTCACCTCGGTACTTTGCATCGCAATTCTTGGTTTCGCCAATGCGGTGATCTGGCCGGCATTGTGGCCATTGGCATTGAGCGGCCTCGGGAAATTCACAAAAATCGCTTCTGCATTGCTCGTAATGGGTATTTCCGGCGGAGCCGTGTTACCTTTGGTGTACGGAAGCATCGCCGACTCGATCGGAAGTACGCAAAAAGCTTACTGGATTTTGGTTCCACTTTACATTTATATGCTGTATTTCGGCTACATAGGCCACAAAAAGAAAAGCTGGTAGTTCACAATGAGGATTTCAACTCCCGGCCGCATTTGCTTTTTCGGGGAACACCAGGATTACCTGGGGCTCCCCGTGATCGCGGCGGCCATATCGCGAAGAATTAGCGTTGACGGCGGTTATCGCGATGATCATAAAATAGTATTGCATTTGCCTGACTTGGGCACCAAGGAAGAGTTTTCGCTCGATACGACATTCCCGTACATCAAGCCGCGTGACTATTTCCGCAGCACGATCAATGTCGTCAAAAGGAAGGGACTAACCTTTTCGAAAGGTTTTGAAGCGACCATTCACGGCAACATTCCCATCAACTCGGGAACGTCCAGCTCGTCCGCGCTGATTGTTTCCTGGGCGAAGTTTTTGGACCAGCTGAGCGATAATCCGCTCAATTTTTCCAAAAAAGAACTCGGGGAGATCGCCAATGCGGCCGAAGTACTGGAATTCGGCGAACCCGGCGGCATGATGGACAATTATTCCACCGCCATTGGTAACGTCATTTACCTCGAATCGACGCCCGTTATCAAGGTGGAAGCATTGACGCCCAAGCTCGGCACATTCGTCCTGGGCGATTCGCTGGAACCGAAGGATACCCTCGGCATTATAGCCCGTTGCCGTTACGGAATGGAAGATGTAATCAAAATCGTCACCGATTACGATCCGTCGTTCTCGATTTTCACCACGCCAATCGAAAAGGTGACCGATTACAAAACGTTACTTTCCAGCGACCAGCTCGGTCTTCTGAAAGCCAACATTGAAGACAGGGACATTCTCGTCGAAGGCAAAACCCTGCTCATCGACAGCGCCGAGGATCACGCGAGCCAGAACTTCGACAAGCAATTCGGAAGCCTGCTCTACAAGCATTACCAGAACCTCCGCGACCACAAACGCACCTCCACGCCCAAAATCGAGCGCATGATGAACGCCGCACTTGGTGCCGGCGCATTAGGCGGCAAGATCAACGGCTCGGGCGGGGGCGGCTGCATGTTCGCCTATGCGCCTACACATGCGGAGGAAGTAGCCGCAGCCATCGAACGCGAAGGCGGGAAAAGTTATATTATTACAGTTGACGAGGGCACCCGGGTTGAAAGTTAACCGACCCGGGCGACTTTGTCGCTCATTTCTCCACTACAACCCGTTTCGTTTGTACAGTCCCGTCCTCGAAAGTTGCTCTCAGGAAGTATGTCCCTTTCAATCCCGCATTCAATTTGACGGTTGTCATGTTTCCTTCCGCTTTTGGTAAATAGTCCTGTACAACTTTCTGGCGATCGTCCAAGAAGCTAATTTTCGTTATCCTGTTAGTCTTACCATTCAGATTCACAGCCT
>CAMLNK010000842.1 GCA_946481035.1 uncultured Dyadobacter sp.
TGATCCGCAACTCGCAGATCATCCAGAAGCCCCGGACGAACAGCAATAAAAGCCAATATTTTAACCTAAACTGATAAAGGAACGCTCAAAAAATAAAAGGTCGGGGCTTCCCGACCTTTTATTTTTATGAATGAATGGCAGCAAATTACTGGTTCACTTTGCGTCCTTTCAAGGTTTCTCTCTGGTTTTTCACCTGTTTCAACAAATCCTTTTTCACAAAAAGACGGGTACCATTGCCGCTTTGCAGGTCGAATGTACGCGCTTTGTATTCGAATTTGTTGTTGGGAAGCACGTCGAGGAAGTAGTTCTGGCCGCTCAGGTTGAACTTCATCCCTTTGGTATCCTGTTGGGTATCGTCCCACGAAACGTTGATCGTGCCATCGCCGGTGCTCAATGCAACGCCCGGAGTAAATGGCAGTACATTGATCGTCTGAATGCTTTTCCCGTTGCTCATCGTGATCTGTCCTTCCGGATTTACCTTGATATCGTTCGGGTCGGTCACCTCGCGACGGATGTTGATCGACTTATCGTTGAAAAACTGGACTTTCGTAAGGGAAATATTGGCAGCTTCCAGGTCGCGACGGAGGTCTTCGGTAAAAACAGTGTAATTCGAAAGAGGAACGGAGTTCATTGTGGTGCAGGCGGAGAACCCGCTGATAAAGAATACTCCTACAAAAAGTTTTTTAATCAGATTCATGTCAGAAATTGGTGTTCGGCGGAACTGGTTTGGTGATTTTAGTTGAGTTGGTTACCGGTCGCAATATTAGTAAAAAAGCCTTTCACATACCAGCAGATTGAGCTTTCGTACCACTGGGTAGCGTAGTACTGACAATGTGTCAGCCGGTATGCATTTTGATTGTTATTGGAACGCATATTTCTGGCGCGTATTGCAAAGCGAAATTACATTCTTAAAATATAAAACAAACGATAGCATAACTATGGAATCAGTGATTCAGGAAAAAGGGAATTTGAGCATTCACACCGAGAATATCTTTCCGATTATCAAGAAATTCCTTTATTCGGACCACGAAATCTTTTTGAGGGAACTCGTTTCCAATGCGGTAGACGCCTCGCAGAAGATCAAAAAGCTGGCTTCCTACGGCGAGTACAATGGCGAGCTGGGCGATCTGAAAGTGGTTGTGAAGCTCGATAAGGATGCCAAAACGATCACAATCAGTGACAACGGTATCGGTATGACAGCCGACGAGATCAAAAAATACATTAACCAGATCGCATTCTCAGGCGCTACCGAGTTTGTAGAAAAATATAAGGACAAAGGCGAAGGCGACAAAGGCATTATCGGTCACTTTGGTTTGGGTTTCTACTCGGCTTACATGGTGGCCCAGAATGTGGAGATCATCACCAAGTCCTACAAGGAGGGTTCTGAGCCGGTTCGCTGGGAATGCGACGGGTCGACAGAGTTCGAAATCTCTTCCGTAGAGAAAGAAGAGCGCGGAACCGACATTATCCTGCATATTGCCGAAGATTCCGAAGAATTCCTTGATGCGCACCGTTTGCGTGGCATTTTGGAGAAATATGGCAAATTCCTTCCGATCGAAATCGAGTTTGAAGATAAGGTTATTAACAACCCAAGCCCGATATGGACGAAGAGCCCTTCGGACCTGACGGACGAAGATTACCTCGCATTCTACAAAGAGCTTTACCCATTCGGCGAAGACCCGCTTTTCTGGATCCATTTGAATGTGGATTATCCGTTCAACCTGACCGGCGTATTGTATTTCCCTAAGCTGCGTAACGATTTCTCAGGCCAGCGCGAAAAAATCCAGCTTTACAGCCGCCAGGTATTCATTACCGACGAAGTGAAGGACATCGTTCCCGACTTCCTGCAACTGCTGCACGGTGTGATCGACTCGCCGGATATTCCTTTGAACGTATCGCGCAGCTACCTGCAAGCGGACGGTAATGTGAAGAAAATCAACGGCTACATTACCCGTAAAGTTGCTGATAAATTGCTCGAAATCTTCAAAAACGACCGCGAAGGGTTCGAAAAGAAATTCGATGATATTGGCCTGTTTGTGAAATACGGCATTATCAGCGATGATAAATTCTATGAAAAAGCGAAGGATTTCTGTTTGTTGAAAAACACCGACGGTAAATACTTCACTTTCGAAGAATACCGCGAGCATATTAAGGAAAACCAGACCGACAAGAATGAATCGCTCGTTTGGCTTTATACTACCGACGAGAAAAAGCAGGACGCATTCATCCAATCTGCTAAAAAGCGCAGCTACGACGTGCTTGTGCTGAACAGCATGATAGACTCTCACTTTATCAATGCATTGGAGCAGAAGCTGGAAAAAATCAGCGTAAAACGTGTTGACGCCGATACATTGGATAAACTGGTAGAGAAAGAAGTGAAGCTGGAAAGCATTCTTTCATCCGACGATCAGGAAAAGGTGAAGAAGGTATTCGAAGGCGTTTCTGAAAACAAAACTGCGCACATTACCGTAGAAGCAATGCCGGTTGACGAGTTGCCGGTGGTGATCACATTCCCGGAATTTATGCGCCGTATGACCGACATGCAGGCATCGTCGGGCCAGCGTTCCATGTTTGGCGATATGCCTTTGATGTACACCGTTTCGCTTAACTCCAACCACCCGCTGATCGGCAAGATCGCAGGTTCGGAAAATGAAGAGGAGCAGCAGTCGCTGGCGAAGCAGGTTTACGACCTCGCATTGTTGTCGCAGGGAATGCTTTCGGGAAATGACCTGACACGCTTTATTCAGAGAACCGTAAGTACGCTCTCGTAAGCTTATGAATTAATATGAAGAAAGCCGCTCGTTGAAGCGGCTTTTTTTATGTCCTTTCGGTGTGAACTAGGCTCTTCCTGAAACCAGTTTGAGTTTTAATCTTTCCAGTTCTTCCCATTTCTGCTGCTTCGCGAGCGCAGCCTGTTCCGGCCAGGTCGACGGGTCGTGGAGCTGGTAGCGCGGGCCGGCCTTTTTTAGGAAGCTTGCGATGCGCAGGAGGGATGTTTCCATGAGTTGTTCATAAGTATGAATGCCCTCTTTATTCAAAATCTCCTCGATTTTAGGTCCTATTCCCTCAATGACTTTGAGGTCGTCGGGTGCGTGATCGGGGCTGATGGTAGGGTAAACGGTTTTGTGCGCATTGGTAGCAATCGGGTAATCCACTGTGGTGTTCGTTAAAGTCCGGTATTGAGCGA
>CAMLNK010000843.1 GCA_946481035.1 uncultured Dyadobacter sp.
TACTCGCTCAGCACAGCCAGAAATTCAAGTCCCTGAATTCCAAACTGATAACGGGAGCAGTTTTTGACTTTTCGCCGTCGAATTATTGGTCGTACCAGATTGATCTGGCTGCCCAGCTGCGTCCGGACAAAAAATCGGTGGAAAAATACACCATCGTAAAAGAACGCCCGGACCTCAAAAATGCCGATTACGACGCTGATATTAAGAATACGGCTGCTTATGCCCAGTACGATTTGGAGCTGTTGCCGAAACTCCGCGTATCGACAGGCTTGCGTTACGACAGGATGTCATTTACCTACACCAATTTCCTCGACAGCACTTCGGGCAGCAAATCATATAGCAAGGTTACCCCTAAAATCGGGGCTACTTATGACTTGGGTAAAGGAAAAGGGATTTATGCCAACTATTCGAGGGGTTTTTCACCTCCCGGGCTGACGTCGGTGTTCCGCAAACGCACGGTACCGGCCGAAAACGGCGATTTATTTTATTACAACCTGAAACCGGCAGAATTTAATAATGCGGAAATCGGCGGCTGGGCCTCATTGCTCGATAACAAGATTTACGTCGATCTCGCATTTTACCAAATGAATGGCCGGAACGAATTGCTGAATGTGCGGCTTCCCGACAATTCCTATGACTACCAATCGGCAGGGAAGACGTTGCACCGCGGTATTGAATTTGGTGTGACCTACAAGCCAACGAAGGAGCTTTTCTTCCGTTTTGGCGGAACTACGGCCATTCACCGGTACGAGGAATTCACGCTGAGCAACCGCGAGGCCGATGCTGTGAAGAATGTAAACGGGAAAGATATGCCGTCTTCGCCGCGCTGGCTTTGGAACACGGAGTTCAGTTATTATCCCAAATGGTTTAAAAACTTCCGGTCGTCGGTGGAATGGCAACACGTAGCTTCCTACTACCAGAACCAGATCAATACAGTCAAATACGAAGGTTACGACATTCTTAACATGAGATTAGGCTATAACTGGAAAGGCATCGAGCTGTTTACGAATGTGCTCAACCTCACCGACGTGCTTTACGCCACCAATGCGACGCGCGGCAACAACGCCACCGACCGCACGACTTACAATGCAGCGGCACCACGGACATTCGTTTTCGGCGTCCAGTACACATTTACAGGCAAAAAATAACAGGTTATGATCGAGGATATCGCCATTAAACCGAACGAGTCATTCAAGGCAAAGGCCGAAAGGACGATCCGAAGGAATATTTATCGCTGGCACCGCATATTGGGGCTGCTGGCGATCGTTCCTACGATTTTCTGGACCGCCTCGGGCGTGATGCACCCGTTCATGTCGCATTGGTTCAAAACGACCATTGCCAATGAGTTTTACAAAGCCGAGCCAGTGGCGCCGACCGACGTAACATTACAGCTCGGGCAGGTTTTAACCCAAAACAAAATCGCGGAATTCAAGAATTTCCGGCTGGTCAAATTTGCCGGAAATGCGTGGTACCAGGTGAAGGGCGTCGATGATAAGTTGAGGTATTTCAACACTGTGACCGGCGCCGAATTGCACGAAGGCGACCGCAAATATGCCGAACATATGGCACGCTACATGTTCGGTGAGCCGAAATCGAAGATTATTTCCAGCACATTACTGACCGAATTCACCGATCAGTACAAATATGTGAACCGGTTTTTGCCCGTCTGGAAGATCAGCTTCGACGACGACCGGGCGATGGATATTTATGTCGAAACAGGCCAGAGCCGCTTCGCTACCTTCAATGATAGCGGCCGTAAAGCGTTCATCTGGGTGTTCGGCACCTTCCATAACTGGGGTTTTATGGACATTATCACCAATAATACGATCCGCATTGCGGTAATGGTGACGTTCCTGAGCCTTATTATCCTTTCTGCGGTTGCCGGCGTGGTGGTTTACGGTTTAATGTGGAAAAAGTTCAAAACCGGCCGCTCGGGTAATCAGCGCAGTATTTTGCGTAAGTACCACCGTTCGATCGGTATTTGGTGCAGCCTTTTCACATTCACTTTCGCATTCTCAGGCGCTTACCACGCCGTCCAGAAGCTCGATCCCGACGAGCGGCAGAAATATGTTTACGACCCGGTGATCAAAACCGAAGAAATTGCACAGGCATCGGTATTCGATCTGAAAGGCGTTACCAATATCGGGCTGGTCAAATGGGGCGAAAATATCTTCTGGCAAACCGTTCGGAAAGATTGGGAAACCGACAAAACCGTGGTGGATTACACCAATATCCGCGATGGCAAAAAGCTCGACGACGGCAATATCCGTTTCGCGAAATACCTCGCGCGCAAGTTCGCCGCGCAGGAAGAACGCAACGCCGAAAGCTGCTGCGACCTGATGGAAGCACAGATTTCATCGCCTATTTCGGATGCCGAAGTTGAAAAAGCGTCTCTGGTAACCAGTTTCGCCGGGGAATATGGTTTTGTGAACAAAAGGCTGCCGGTCGTAAAGCTGGCATACGACACGCCTGCTCACACGACCTATTACATCGAAACCACCACCAGCCGCCTTTCGACGAAAGTGGAAGACCGCAACCGGCGGGAAGGTTTCAGTTTCGCATTCCTGCACAAATACAGCGGGTTGGATTTCCTGGGCAAGAATGCACGCGATGGGGTTATGACCGCCGCCGCTGCAAGTGTTTTGATTGTGAGTTTGCTTGGGTTGCTGGTGTTTTTGAAGATTAAATAAATGATACGCCTTTCACGAACTCGGCTATTAAACCTTCATTAAAACCAAGGATTTTTGCGATTCGCGTTGTTTCTTTGCAGGAAATTCAGTCGCAGTCAATACAGTAACATATGCAAAGCGGAGAAAAGAATGCACAGCCCTGGTTGGGTAAAATGCAGGAAAAATGGGGATTGGAAACAACCAGGCAGGTTTTATTGGTACTCGCAGTTTTCAGTTTGTCGGGTTCGTCGGTAGTGTGGCTCCGCAAAGGGCTCTTTTACCTGCTCGGCTATGACGACGCGACGCCAATGTGGCTCAAAACCATCACCTACATTCTGTTCATTTTCCCGACTTACCAGAGTTTGCTGCTGTTGTACGGTTTTCTGCTGGGCCAGTTTTCGTTTTTCTGGGAAAAGGAAAAGAAAATGTTCCGCTGGGTCGCTGCGAAGTTCAGGAAATAAGCGAAGCGCAAAGTATACACCAAAGGGTGAGCAGATGGCAACGGGCCGTCGCT
>CAMLNK010000844.1 GCA_946481035.1 uncultured Dyadobacter sp.
TTTGACGAATAGAAAATTTGAATCGATTCCCGTCGACTTGAGTCGACGGATAAAAATCGACGGCTAGAAATTTGACGAATAGAAAATTTGAATCGATTCCCGTCGACTTGAGTCGACGGATAAAAATCGACGGCTAGAAATTTGACGAATAGAAAATTTGAATCGATTCCCGTCGACTTGAGTCGACGGATAAAATCGACGGAAGAAATTGACGAATAGAAAAATTTGACGAATTGAAAAATTTAAATCAATTCCCGTCGACTTGAGTCGACGGATACAAATAGACGGATAAAAATCGACGGATAAAATTGAGTTAGATATTAACTAAAACCGATGACTGAACACTGTCGGAAGGGGCAGCGGGCTAAATCCTGCGCCCCGAAGACGGTGGGTGCGCCTCACAAGGGCGCATTTTTTCTTTTGGATTTATATCGAAAGTTTGTGTTATTTATTCGGAGGGATTCGGGACTTTAATAGCGCGCTTTGGTTGTATGAGAGCTGTTTTCATTTGCTTGGTGGTGTTGCTGGGGGTGTTCCATTCGGGCTGGGGGCAGGTCGGTAAAATCCGCGAACTGCAACAGAGCCTTCCCGCTATCCGCGACAGCTCGAATTATGTTGACGTTGTTAACCGGATTTCCCTGCTTTTTTACGAACAGAATGCAGATAGCACACTCTATTATGCATTGCTGGCCAGGCAAATAGCCTATCGCAACGATTACGACAAAGGCCTGGCCGACGCTACCAACAACCTGGGCGTCGTGTTTGACATCAAGGGCAATATCCAGCTCGCATTGCGCTATTATAATGATGCTTACAATCAATATGTGACGCTGCACGATTCGTCGAACATTGTGCAGACGCTCATGAATATCGGCTCGGTATACAATATAAGTGGGCGGGACGATAAAGCGCAGGCTAATTACGACCGCGCCATAGCGCTCGGTGACCGTATCGAGCACGATTCGATTACGGCGCTGGTGATCTACAATTATATGCTGCTGTACCCGCAAAAGTTTTCCAGCCGGCGCCGGACAGCGTTGATCGACAGGGCTTACCGCATTGCGGAAAAGTACCGCGATGTCCGCCTGGAACTGGCAATCGACCAGCTCAGGGCCACAGAACTCATTGAGACGGGACAACGGGAAAAGGGGCTGGCGTTTCTGGAAAAGACCCTCAACAAAGCGCTGGCATTGGAACTGAACTATCTCAGTATGGATCTTCTGATCGACCTCGGCGACCATTACCTGGCCGAAGACCGTGGCAGGGCCATTCAGTTTTACAATAAAGCACTCGATCTGGCCGAGCAAAAGAACTACCGCATGTACGCGCGTGACGTCTGCAAGAAGTTGTACGACTACTATGTTGGTCGCAAAGAAAATGCCAACGCATTCATTTACAGTCAGAAATTGCTGAAACTATTCGAGGAGCAGGCTGATATCGACCGGGTTTCAGGGATTGACTATATCGAGTACGCGGTGAAAGACCAGCAGCTGATCTCGGAGCAGCTCAAATCCAAATACAATGCGCAGATGCTCACCCTGGCCATCGCGGTGTGCGTGCTCACATTACTGAGCATTATCGTCCTGTGGCGGAACTGGAAGCTGAGCAAAAAGACCAACCGCGTGCTGACGATGCAGTTCAGGCAACTGGAATCGACGACTGATGCTTTGGAAAGGAGCAATCAGAACTACGCGCGGCTGATCAAGATCGTGGCCCACGACCTCCGGAACCCGATCGGCGGTATCAATGCGCTGTGTTCGCTGCTGCAAGAGGACGACACCACAGCCGAAGAAACGCGCCAGTATGTAGAACTGATCCGCGAGTCGAGCACGACCTGCCTGCATATGATCAGCGATTTGCTCCAAACCGATTTTGATTTCAAAGAGACCGAATTGAACAGAAAACCGGTCGATCTGCCTGTTTTTTTAGGCCACGCAGTAACCTTACTCACATTCCGCGCCGCAGAAAAGAACCAGCGGCTGATATTCGA
Source organism: uncultured Dyadobacter sp. (assembly GCA_946481035.1). The sequence continues at coordinate 1,991 of CAMLNK010000844.1, forward strand.
AGATGCCCCGCAAGCGGTGATGAATGCCGACCCTGACAAGCTGTTGCGTGTTCTGAACAACCTCATTGTGAATGCGATCAAGTTCAGCCCGGAAGGCGAGACGATCCGGGTCAATATGGAGCGGTCGGAGAAGGGTGTTACCATTTCCGTGGAAGACCACGGGCTGGGCATTCCAAAAGAAGCGATTCCCAACCTTTTCGACCCATTCACAACCTCGAAGCGTCCCGGTACCGCCGGGGAGCAGGCATTTGGTTTGGGATTATATATTTCAAAACAAATTGTGGAAGCGCACGGCGGAAAGCTTTGGTTCAAGACCGAAGAGGGGAGCGGTACTACTTTCTACATCTTTTTGCCGGGAGAGAATGTCGATACACTCTCTCCGGCTTGATTGGGCTTGGTCAGCGGGTAGTCAAGTGTAGTCAGGTGTGGTCTACCGGGGGCTGCGTATCTTCTCGTCGTACTTCTTTTTCAGCTCGGCGAGGGATTTGTCGTAGCCCGCTTTGTCAAAAAAGGCTTCCGGGCGGTAGGGGTCGGTTGGTTTATGTTTTTCGTGAAGGCTAAACTGGCTGGCGTGCGACGAGAGCCATATATCGAACTGCTCGTTTTTCAAAGCGGCCAGTGTTTTGGCATAATCCTTCCCAACTTCCGCATAACCGGGCATTCCCGACAGCTTCGTATCATCCAGAATGGTCGGCATATTGGCGATGAGCACCTTATAGGCCCTTTTTTCATCCCTCACTGTGAATGAAAAACTGCTCGCGCCCGGCGTATGGCCCGGATGGTGCAGCAGCTTCACCTGCATGGTGCCTAGTTTCACGATTTGGCCGTTTTTTAGCAATTGATCGGCCTGTACCGGCTCGAAACTGGCGCCGTGGCTGCCTAATGCATAGTCGGAAGCGCCGCCGTCGGCCATGGCTTTGGCGTCTTTTTCCTGGATCATCAGCTGGGCGCCGGTAGCCTGTTTAATGGCCGCCATTCCTGCCACATGGTCGTAATGCGCGTGGGTGGCAAGCAGTATTTTAATGTCTTCAAATTTGAAGCCCAGCGCTTGCACGTGCTTGCGTATGAGCGGTACCGATCCTTCGAGGCCAGTGTTGATCAGTATGTGGCCTTTGGGCGTGGCAATGAGGTAGCAAGCCAGGTCGTAGGTGCCTACATAATACAGGTTGCCTGCGATGCGGAACGGGCGATA
>CAMLNK010000845.1 GCA_946481035.1 uncultured Dyadobacter sp.
ACGCGAACAGGAAGCCGATGCTCAATGCCTGGGCGAACTGGATTCTGCTGCTCTTGTCCTTATCGTAAACCACTATGGCGCCCACGTTTACAAAGACATATATGTAGATTTTAGCGGTCAGCAGGGCGTCGATGCGGTTATCGATCTCCAACGGGTGCCGGAAGCTCGAAAACATCAGGTACCTGAATTTCAGGTTTACGTCCTTGGCTATGTCCTTGTCAAAGTTGGCAACGAGCTGAATGAGCGCCGCTTCCGTGCGTATTCGCTTGCCGATGGGTACACCATAGTTTTTCTGATCGGGCGTGTTGACGTACAAATCCCGGTCGACCACGATCGTTTGCCGCAATGCGCCCGGCGCCGCATCGACGAAGAAATAAGGGGCAGGACGGTACTCGATACCAATCGCTTCGGTGACATAGGCCGGCGAAAGCAGGCCGGAGACCTTTCTTTTAAAGGCGATGCTGTCGGTACTTGCGCTGTACTCGTAACCCGCCGCGAACTGCGAAAGGAAGTTGAGGTTTGCAAAGAAGCTCCATTTCGCGGAGACTTCGCGGTTGTATTTGGTATCAAAGAAAATGCGGTCGGCATTCTTGCGGCTTTCCTGGCCTTTGTTGCGCACAATACCGTACTGGGATTGAAAATCGTTGCGCCACGAATCCTTGCCTTTCTTCTTTTCGTTCAATGCATTAAAAAACACACCGAGGGCGATCGAGTTCACGCCACCACCGGTCCAGTTGGAGCTAAATGAGCCCTGGTTGAGATTAGCCCCGAATTCGATCTTATGCCAGGCGGTATCTTTGGCCGTTTTCAGGCGTCCGGCATTGATGGCATTGGAGAGGTCGACTTTGTTTTGTGCAAATACTGCTGATAATGAGAAGATAAGAGAAAAAACTACAACCGGAATTACCGTCCTCGTTCGCATACCCGAAAAAATACTATTTAACAATCGGGGCGAAGATATTCGTAATGCGGCTTTTCAAGCAAGTTTTCCGGCGGTAAAATTTTGTCATGCTACCCGCATTGAGCTGGCATAAAGAGCATCAACAGGTGAACGGATCCTGTTAATTCTTGTTTAAGATACTAGATAATAGCAGGATCAGACCGTGTTCTTACCAGCGAAGCTATGACATTCGAATTTTCAGCCGATGGCGGCACCGATTTTCTGACCGGTTTTTCCGAACAGTTCGACGTGCCTGTTCTCGGCGACGAACTGAGGATACCCGCGAAGATGGGCGAAGGTAATATCAAGCGGATCGACCTGGGCGCCGATTTCAGGTTGCATATTCACCAATACACCTTTCGCGAGGAATTTGTTTTGAAACGAATGGCTCCGAAGGCCATCAGCGACCTCATTACAGTCATTTTTTACAGTTCGGCATTTCCGAACAACCATCTGTCCAACCGCGAAGTAAGTTTTAATTGTACCAAAACCCACGCAGCTTCCGTGGAGGTGTCCTCCGGCGATCTCAATTCCGAGATCCGGTTTCCGCCCGGCCACGACATTCGTTTTACATCGCTGGGCATCCGGGCCGCGTTGCTGCGCGAGTTGCTCGGCACTACCGAGCCCAACCAGCTCATCGAGACCGTCACCAAAGCGAACAACACGTTTTTGTACCATTTGCTGATGATTCCCGAATTCGAACGAACGCTGAGGGGCCTGGTCGAAAGTGAAAGCGGAGACCCGCTCAAAAGATTCTATTACAAAGTCAAAGCGCAGGAACTGCTGTACCTTGTGTTCAGCAAACTGGCACAGCGGGAAGATAAGAAGCACTGCCAGCTCAACAATCTGGACGTGAGTATGCTCATGACCGTTCGGGATACGCTGGTGGCCGATTTGGCAGAACCGCCTCAGCTGCGCGACCTTGCCAAACTGGCCAATATGAGTGAAACGAAGCTGAAAATGCTTTTCCGGCAGGTATTCGGCGACAGCATTTATAATTACTACCAGACTGCCCGAATGGAGGAAGCGGCGACGATGCTCCGGCTACCCGGCGTATCTGTGTCGCAAGTGGGTTACGAGCTGGGTTTCTCCAATCTGAGCCATTTCAGCCGGTTGTTCGCCCGGCATCACGGCAAGACGCCCAAGAAGTTTCAGTCTGGCGGATAGGACTATTTATTTGCCATATCCGGTTATTTTGTTCCTATTCTGTGAGATAGCTTTGCTGTATCAAACAATCAGCAAAGTGAAATGAAAAAGATTCTGACTGAATACATTACGGAGAATCTCCGCTTGAAAAACCGCGTCGTGATGGCGCCCATGACCAGATCCCGGGCCATCGATAACCTGCCGAACGACCTGATGGTGCAATATTACACGCAACGAACCGGTGCGGGGTTGATCATCACCGAGGGAACCGCACCAGCACCCGAAGGGCTGGGTTATGCGCGCATTCCCGGCATTTTTAGCGAGGAGCAAACCGAAGCCTGGAAAGGTATAGCCGACGCGGCGCACAAAGGTGGCAGCCGGATATTTATGCAGCTCATGCATACGGGGAGGATCGCGCATGCACATAACCTGCCCGCAGGTACCCGGGTGATAGGCGTGTCGGATATTGCGGCCGAAGGGCTGATGTGGACCGACCAGGGTGGTATGTTGCCGCACGCGCAACCCGAGGCGCTGACGACTTCCGGGGTAGGGGCCGTGATCGACGGTTTTGTAAAAGCCTCTGAAAATGCAATCCGGGCCGGTTTCGATGGAGTTGAGCTGCATAATGCGAACGGTTACCTGCTCGAACAATTCCTCAATCCTAATGTGAATACCCGCACCGACCAGTACGGCGGCTCGATAGAAAACCGTTCGGGAGCGGTACTGGAAATTGTGCAAAAGACTGCCGGGGTTATCGGCAAAGAAAAGATCGGGATCCGCTTTTCACCTTTCGGTACCTTCAACGACATGGCCCCTTACGACCGGAACGAGGTACGTGAAACGTACGGATACCTGGCCGCAAAACTGAACGATCTGGGCATTGCCTATATCCATATTTCATTGAATCCGGACATCGACCAGGAAACGCTGGACGTCATTCGCCGCAATTTCGGGGGTACCATTATTTATTGCAACGGCTTTACAGCCGAAACCGCGGAAGCAAAGTTGCAGGAAGGTGCCGCCGACCTGATCGCTTTCGGTCAGCCGTTCCTGGCCAACCCCGACCTGGTTACCAGAATCGAAACCGGAGCGATAT
>CAMLNK010000846.1 GCA_946481035.1 uncultured Dyadobacter sp.
ATTGATGGGGTTGCGCACAAACTTATCAGGCGTATTGTAATATTGAACCACCTCCCGCAGTGTTTTGAACATCGCATTATGCATGTAGGGAGCCGTAACCGCCACATTCCGCAAGCCGGGCACTTTGAAAAGCCCGATATGCGAGCTGTCGCGGGTGATTTTGAAGCGGCCCGGATCATTCAGCTCCTGACCGTTGAAGAGGCCGATACTTTTAAAACGATCCGCCGTGAAATCCTCGCCCGAATGGCAGGTAGCGCAGTTGGCTTTGCCTATAAAAAGCATTCTGCCCCGAACAGCTGCTTCTGACATCGCCTTTTCATCGCCGTCGAGGTAGCGGTCGTAAGGAGTATCAGTCGTTTCGAGTGTGCGCTCGAATGCGGCAATGGCGCTCACCAGGTTTTTGTCATTGATTTCGGATTGGAAGATTTTTTGAAAAGCCGCATTGTAAAAATCATCTCTTTTTAGGCGTTCTACGGCCTGATCTACCGGCAAATCCATTTCATCGTGTGCGCTAAGCGGGCCGAGCGCCTGCTCTTCCAACGACCCGGCGCGACCATCCCAGAAGAAATCCGTCCGGCCCGAGAGGTTGGTCAGCGCGGGAGAATTGCGTGTGAGCCGCGTGCCTTTATCTCCAATGCTGAAAGCCGCCGTATCCGCAAATGCAAACTGCGGAATATGGCACGACGCGCAGCTGATCGCCCGCCCGCGGGAAAGGATCGGGTCGGAAAACAGCTTTTCCCCGAGTTCTTCTTTTGTATTCAACTCCACCGATGCCTCGTTGGATTGCAATGATAGGAGCGCCAGCGAACCGCCGCAAAGCACGGCCGCCAGCCATTTTGTAATACCCATTTGAAACTACGGATTAAAATCAATGCACTTCAAAAGATTCCTTGAAAGGCACGCAAAGGCCATCTGCATTGGAACACAGCAACCCCTTGATCGTCCCTGAAACCTTGCCGCCGGCCTTTGCCACTCTGATCGTCTGCCTGAACTCGGCCTTGTCCACAAAATAGGTATAGGCCTTGTCCCAGGTCGGGTCCACCGCTTTGAGCGGTTTCACAGCCTGTATATCGCCCACGAGCTGGTAGGCGTTGTTGGGGTTAAATGCAAATTCGGTGGGAAGCGGGCCTATATCACCCTTGAAATCGGACGAATAGAGCTTCCAGTTTTTATCAATATCCGCGGAAAATACCACCTCTACCTGTTCTCCGGCTTTGGCGCCAGTTTTGGACAGGCTCACTTTCCAGCGGGAAATATCTTTCAGGTCCTGGCCTAAAACACTGCCAGCGCAGCACAGTACCAGCATTAAAATTCTGTAAGTCATTGTGATAGTGTTTTGAAATGAAATATTAAACAACTGCAAAGCACGTGACGTCTTACCGGCCGACCTTGCAGTTGTCTCAAATCACCACGTACCTAGTTAGTTGAACTCACGATTTAGTTCAAGTATTTTTGTTGGCTTATTTCGAGCTTTTGGTAGCGTTTGCCGAAGTGGAACTAACGCCCGACGGCACGGGCTCGGAGATGAGCTCGTTTAAATCCTTATTCCATTTCGCCACGTAATCTTCGAAATACTTGCCAGTAATCTCGCCGGTGTAGCCGGTGTGGATCTGGCGCACTTCGCCTTTGCGGTCGATGAGGATCGTGGTCGGGAACGCCATCATGCGGTTGAGTGCCGGGAGCTTGTCGGAGGCCACTTTTTTATCGGCGATGCCTCCAAAAAGAATGTCATATTCGATGCCATATTTCTTTTTGAGCGTGCCGAGCGTGTATTTCGCATATTCGAGATCGTCTTTCTGCTCGAAACCGATCGCGATCGCTTCTACGCCACGGTCTTTGTTAGCACGGTACCAGGGCGCGAGGAACGACGTTTGGTCGGTACAGTTCGGGCACCAGGTGCCGATGATCTCCACAATCACCACTTTGCCTTTATACTTGTCGTCGCTGAGCGAAACCTGCTTACCGTTGAGGTCAGGCAATGTGAAATCCAGTTTTTTGTAGCCTTCTTTCAGATAGGTCAGCTGATAAGGGTCGGGAAGCTCGGCTTTGTCGTTCCGGCTGCCTTCAAACTTGGTATTATCATAAATACCCGAGCTGATCACGCCGGTAATGCTGCCATCCTCGTTGATTTTGCCCTTGTACACGCGTGGGTTCGGGCCCGAGAAGTGAGAAAGTACAAATTCATCGCCTTGTACAACGCCTTCCAGCTCGCGACTATCCCCTACCGTCGACATCACCACGCCGGTCAGCTTGTTGCCTTCCTGTTTCAGAAGCGCCACGTTATCAGGCATTTTGGCTTTGCTGAAAACCTGCAAATCCCATTTACCCGAAAGGTTATGTTTGGTAGGCTGTTCTTTACCTTTTTCTACAAAACGGTAGTTTTTACCATATTCGGCCGAGAACGGGAGCGCATTACCCCGGAAGCCCGGCACAAGGCTGCGGTATTCTCCGCTGATCTTGCCGTCGGTTTCCACTCTCGCCACGAGCGCGGCGTCGTAGGTATTCATTTTCACAAAAATCGAATCCGCGCCCAGCCTGGTCACTTTGAAATCGTCGCGGCGGGAGCCGTTCAGGAGCGTCAGCACCGGATGGTCCTTGTCTTTGGCATTGTATTCGAAATTAAATGGAATGTGCGTTTCGCTGATCACGAACTCGCCCCGCCATACGCCCTGTTTTGGTGCTTTGGCGTCCGGTCCGTCGCCTGCAAATGCCGCGCTGCCGAACAATGTGGCCCCTGCCAATGCCACGGCTTTCATCTGGTTGTTGATTTTCATACAACTGGAAATTTTTAGGTTTTTGAAAAAAGGAAATGCTTGCATTCTTGGTACCGCGTCACGCCGTCGAGCTTTTCAGCCGCATACGAGCGATCCGACGGAGGTACCCTTTTCGATCCGAGGCATTTTGCAGGATTGGCCCGGATCATCGGCGGGTCGGTGGTGGTTTGTGACCGGCCGTTGAATCATGGAGCAAATATAAAAGGCGGATTTTAATTATCTATAATTTTTGTAGACTAAGTAGAATAAAGTCGGATTTCATACCACCAAACTCCTACACCGGTACATATAATGCGCACCGGAAATCTGGTGGCAACGTATCCGATTTGTATTTTCAAAGGTTTGATAAAGCGGATTGCGCCGCATTACCTTTGTGGCGTCTTACGACCTGCCCGCCACCGT
>CAMLNK010000847.1 GCA_946481035.1 uncultured Dyadobacter sp.
AGGTTTGGGTATGGCCACTGCGCTGGTGGGTTTTGTGTTCCCGGTTTTTGTAGCCAGGGTTTATCAGAATTACCTCGAAATACCCCTCAAAGAGTACAAAAAGTGGTATTACCCTGTGGGCCAGCCGCTGCCCGATATGGATCTGCTCGACCTCTCACGCGTGCTGGTGATCCAGTTTGAGTTTACCAAAAAGGCCGATGAAGCCGCATTTACGAACTTCCGCGCCAAAGCTCCGCATTCCATGCTTTTCGGTGAGCTGTTTTTTATCTTCCTGAACGATTACAATGACCGCAATCCCGGTAGTCCCATCGAATACCTCGGGGCCGATGGCGCGCCCTATGGATGGTTATTTTATAAAAAACTGCCCTGGTACAAGCGCCGCGTTTACATGGATCCGGACCTTACGTTTCAGGCAAACCACATTGTCGATAATGAGACGATCGTAGCCGTGCGGGCTTAAAGGATTGTCATGTTGAGCGGAGCGGCCGCCGCTGCGGTCGAAACATTCTATACTACTACATCGCACGTGCGCTATTGTCATGTTGAGCGGAGTCGAAACATCATCTGCATCGCGCAAATGGCCTTCGACTCCGCTCAGGCTGATAACCGTTGACAGTCGTTACCAGCGGTTGGTGTGCGGGGTGCCAAACAGTTTGATTTCGCGTGCCGACAGCGTAATGCTGGTGGTCATCGGCATGGAGCCGGTTTCTACGAAGCTTTCGGCATATTGCACGCAGTACACATCGGTGAGTTCGAGCTCCTTTTGGGTTTGCTCTTCGTCCACATTCTTGAAGGTAATCTTCGCGGACGACTTCTTTCCATCCGGATCAACCATCCACTCCCACAGGCTCTTGCTATCGGCGGCGCTGGAAGAGTCAACTTGTATAAAGACATTTCCGCCGTACACTTTGGAAGAAACACGTCCTTTATCGTCGGTAGATTGCGACAGGGAGTAGCTGCATGAGATCACGGCGATGCCGTCGCCCGACGGGCCGCCGTCCCAGGTGAAATAAGCGTCAAAACTTGAAGCTGGCATAGTTGTAAGTGTTTAAAAGTGAATGGATTGATTATGGATATATTAACTTAATTAAGCGTGATGAGCGAACCTTGAATGACGGTGGTACCGCTGCTTTTTAGTTCGGCCATCGCATCCGCCTCGAGACTGAGCTGTGCGCCTTTCATTTTCGCGCTGGCGGTGCCTTCGGTGTCCAGTTCGGTACCCGCCTTGATTTTGGTGTCAGTACCGCTTTCTACTTTGATACCCTGATCGGCCTTCATGGCGATTTCGCCCGCGTGCAGATCAAATTTTCCACCGGCGCTGATGGTAATGTCCTCGGTCGCCTCGATGGTAATTTCTTTGGTTTTGACTTCCAGAAGCCCGTTTTCGACGTGCAGGCTGATCTTGCCGTCATCTTTGAATGCGAATTCCAGAAAAGTGTCGGTCTTCTCCCGGTTGCTGATCTGGATTTTGGCGTCGCCATCCTCGTCGACGAATATGACCATATTGCCCGAGCGCGTCGCGATGACCTTGATATCGTTGTTGTCAGACGTGTAACTGACGTCCTCTTCCGGTTTCGGATAAAGACAAGTCATTACAAATGGGTTTTCCGCCAGATTACCTTCATAGCCTACCATTACCATCGCACCCACCTCGGGAACGAAGTTGACGCCCCGGCCCGTGGAGTTATGCATCGTTCCTACCCGCATCCAGATCGACTCCTGGTCCTGCTGGCGGCTTTGGCTCCAAAAAAACTTCACACGTACGCGCCCGAGGCTCTCGCTATCGTCGTTGGCGATCACTTCCGCTTGTTCGGTCTCGCCCAGCGGGTTGCGTACATAAGGATTGTTAGGCGGGTGCTGCGCCGATTCCGGCACTGCATTGAATGTATTCTGATAGCTCCCGGCAGTATTCACTTCATGCCGGATGTGCACGACCCGGTATTTGCCAAAATTCTCTTCATATTCCTCACCGCGCTCGTTCAACCGCTGACCTTTTACCGCCAGCACAGTGCCCACGCTCATGGTAGGCGTTTCGCCCGAGCCCCTGAAATCGACCATGGAGGTAACCCTCGCCGAGCGTTCCATTTTGGTGAGCTCGTCGATTTCGCCCTGCCCGCCCACGATCTCGGGAGACGGCAGGAGGGAAGTTTGGGCAAATAGGTTGTCCGACTGTTCCAATGCAAATTCGCTGAGCGACGTCAGTCCATCCACATTCTGCTGGGACGATTGCCCGGTGAATGCCTCGGGGATGGTGTAATTATAGCCCTCATAGCTGAATGCGGCCGGTTGCAGCTGCAATGCCACATCGAAGTTTTGCAAACCATCCACCAGAAAGTCGACTTCCTCCGAACTGTTGTCGCCCAGCACGAGCTCGCGACCGTTGTAATAGAACCACTCGCAGCAGCGGTCGGCTACGCGGCAAAGGAATTTGTAATTGCTTTCATTGTATTGGGTAAATGGGACCTGCCTGCCTCCGTTTTCAGGATTAAGCTGTTTTCGGAGCAAATTTTGCGGATAAGGTTGAAGCACCGTATTGAAAATATCCTGTACTGTACCCCGCAGGAACGACCGCCGCTGCACGGAATCTTCCAGCACAATGGTGGGGCTGTATCCTTTCAATACAAATGCGCTGCTCATGTCGCTCAGGCTTCGCAGGCGGATCTCGGTGACAATGCCTTGAAATACGAAATCAAAAGAATCGGAACCGAGGCGGGGGCTGAACGAGAAAGTAATTTTCTTGCCCATTACCGCGCGGTGCGAACGATTGAAAAAATGCTCGCCCTCGTCTTCCAGCTGCTCGAACGGGACCAGGATTTCGAACCAGTGATGTGCGAACAAATCCTGCTCGATCACCAGCCCGAGGTGCCGGGTAATTTCTACACCGCCTTCGATTTCAATGCTCGTGTTAACCTGTCGTGCCATTTAACTGCTTATTTCAACCTGACCGATTTTGACTTTCTGGGGTAAAATCACCAGCTCGTAAACCAATGCGAGACTGCTATCGCGCAGGAAATAATCCTTGCCGCGGTGCTGTGGCAAATAGCCTTTGGTATCCGGCACGTGCGCCAGCTTGTTTCCGCGGATCGTCGACTGCTTCGCCCGGAACGATTCCCGGAAGCCTACGCAATAGGCTTCTTCAAACTCCATTTTGCGCAGGATCTGCGAGTCGTTGTCGT
>CAMLNK010000848.1 GCA_946481035.1 uncultured Dyadobacter sp.
GGCCCGTATAAGCCTACTACTTTCAATTTCAGCGGGTATAAAGCGAATGTGAGGCCGTCGGACCTGGCTGGCTGGGATTCGTTGATCATGCCGGGCGAGGTGGTGAAGAAAAAGAAGTCGAAGTGATTTTTATATAATTGAAAATAAACTTTTTAATGTCTCAGCAACTTCCATTTCGCTTTGGATCAGAGGTTTATACCTGGTTCATGAGCAACAGCGGCCAAACACATCAGGGCCGGTTAGGACACATGATCGAAGTCATCGCGAAAGCGGGCTTTACCGGAATTCAGCCTATTTTTACCTGGATGGGCGACCTCCAAGACCCTGACCTGCTCGAAGCCAAATTGAAAGAACAAGGCATCGAACTCGCCGCATTGGCCCTCGCACTGGATTGGAACGAAGCGGGAGAAACCGACCGCGAGCGCGAAGTAGCCGACCACGCCATCCGAGTGCTCCAACGCTTCCCGGGGGCTGTGCTCAACACGGTGCAAATCCCGACGGGCAGACATAATATCGAAGAGCGCCAGAAGCGCCTCGTGAATATCGTCAACACCGTATCGCGCCGCGCCGCCGATAAAGGTGTGCCATGCAGCTACCATCCCAACTCGCCGCACAGCTCCATTATCCGTACCGAGGAAGATTACAAGATCGTACTCGAAGGCCTGGATGCATCGGTAACAGGCTGGACGCCCGATGTAGGCCACATTATCAACGGCGGCATGGACCCGTTGGTCAAAATGAAGGAGTACCAGTCGCTGATTAACCACGTGCATTACAAAGACTGGGACGGCGATCCGGAGTTTACACTAATGGGCAGAGGCAAAGTAGACCTGCTCAGCGTAACCCAGTGGCTCAAAGACATTAACTATAAAGGCTGGATCATCTGCGAAGACGAAGGCGAAGAAGCCCTCGAAGACCCTGATTTCGTGACATTGCACGACGGGAAGTGGATTCAGGAGGAGTTAGTGCCGGCACTGCGGTAAGCAATAGGCTGTAAGCTATAAGCTTTAGGCCAAATTTTTTGAAACAAATTACTATTTACAAGCTTACAGCTTATAGCCTAAAGCATACAGCCAAATATGCCCACCATCAAAACCAACGGTATCAACTTTTACTACGAGGAACGCGGTTCCGGCGAACCTTTGCTGCTCATTATGGGCATTACGGCACCGGGCGCGGTGTGGAATGTGCATGTGGCCGACTGGAAGCACCATTTCCGCTGCATTATCGGCGATAACCGCGGCGTTGGACTCACAGACAAGCCTGCCGGACCGTATTCGACCGAGCAAATGGCTGATGACTACGCCGGTTTGCTGGATTCGCTGGGCTTGGAAAATGTGAATGTGATCGGCTGCTCGATGGGCAGTACTATCGCGCAGCAGTTGGCGATACGGCATCCTAAAAAGGTGAAATCGCTGGTGCTGATGTGCCCCTGGGCGCGTTGTGACAATTATGCCAAAGGCCTTTTTCAGCATATTATGAATGCTAAGGCGCGTTTCCGGCCCGAAGAGTTCAGTTTGTACATTCAGTTGCTGATCTTTTCAAAATCGTCGTGGGACGATGCGAAACAGCATGAGGATCTGGAAAATGGGCGGCGAATCGATGCATTTAACCCATTTCCCCAGCCATTGCACGGGTTGGAAGGACAGGCTGCGGCTTGTATCAACCACAATGCATTGCCGGATTTGGGGAAAATCAATGCGCCGACATTGGTGATAGGCGGCAGGGAGGACATTTTTACGCCGGTATGGATGGCCGAAGAAGTCGCTAACGGCATTCACGGTGCCGAGTTATTCCTTTACGACAAGCTCGGGCACGCATTCCATTTTGAAAATACAGAAGATTTCAATGCCCGCGTGAGAAACTGGCTGGCCGCCGTTCCGGTAGCCTGATCCGGCATTTTTTGAGTTAAAGGCATTAAAGCGAGGCATTTTGCGCCTTTTTCAGGTTTAGATAATTACGAGTTTAATTAAGATATAATGGAGATCGGCGATTCGAAAGGTACCGGAAAGCAAGCGGAAGACTGGAAAGTAAAAGTGTCGAACCACGTTCAGGTGGGCGGCATCGAAACTTCGGTGCTCGACAATGGCGCCGGCCGTGGTACCCGCATTGCGTGGATCAACACCGGCGGCGGGCTGCGCTTCAAAGTCGTGATCGACCGGGCGATGGATATTGCCGAAGCGTTCTACAACCAGCATAGCCTGGCGTGGATCAGCCACGGTGGCGTTACTGCCCCGCAACCATTTTCGGATAAGGGCATTGACTGGCTCCGCACATTCGGCGGCGGCCTGCTCACTACCTGCGGCCTCTCGCACGCGGGCGGGCCCGAGTCGGACGGCTTCGGCGACCGCGGCTTGCACGGGTTGATCGGTAACCAGCCTGCGGAGATCGTTTCCATCATCCAGCCCGATCTGCGCGCCGGCAAGTATGACATGAGCATTACCGGCATTATCCGCGAAACACGCCCGTTTGGCCCGAGTTTGGAGCTGAAACGGACCATTTCGGCCACATTGGGAGAGGCGAAGCTGCGTATCCATGACGAGGTGATTAATAAAGCCAATACGGCTGCGCCGCATATGCTGCTGTACCATTTCAATTTCGGCTGGCCGATTGTGGACGAGGGTACGGACATCTTGTGGAACGGCCAATGGCGGCCGCGCTTTGAGGAGAATGCCCAAATTTTCAAAGAAGGCAATGCATTCAAAAAGGCGCCTGCGCCGCTGGAAAGCCACCTCGGGAGTGGGGAGGAAGTGGCGTTGATCGATGTGGATGCGGATATTTTCGGGGATAGCATTTGCGGGTTGCATAATGAAAAATTGGGGCTGGCAGTCGCATTGAAATTCAAAAAAGAGCAATTGCCGTGGCTGGCCAACTGGCAGCATTGGGGCAAGGGCGAATATGTGACCGGTATCGAGCCGAGCACGCATCCGCTGTCGGGCCAGGCGAAGGCGCGCGAGGACGGGACTTTGATTTTCCTGCAACCGGAAGAAACGCGGGAATATGACCTGGAAATGAGCGTATTGACCGCAAAAGAAGAGATCGAAGAATTTGAATTGAAAGTAAATGTGTCGTAACCGGTGCACTGCACCGAAATATATTAATTCAACCAAAACCAATTCTTTAATACAAAAACAATGGGACTTTCAAGTATAGCTGAGAAGGCGTTGGAGCAGG
>CAMLNK010000849.1 GCA_946481035.1 uncultured Dyadobacter sp.
GTCGGTTTGGAGGATTTTACCTCGTACTCGCAGCTTACTTTCAACCTGGGATTGGTTGCATTGCCTATGAATTCGCGGTAGAACCCATTCGGGCCGTAAATGCGCAAATGGTAGGTATTGTTTTCAAAATCAGCCAGTTTGAAATCGTCGGTGAGCGTGTCGCCGGCTGCTACGCTGTAATCCCACGAGCGTAGTATTTCGTTGCGGTAGGGTTTCATCGCGTACACACGGTAGGGAATACCGCTCGCTTTGGCGCCGAAAAGCTGGTTACCCGCCTTGAACGACAGTTGAAGCGCCTCGCCCGATTTGCTCAGTTGCGCATTCACAAATGGTTCATAAGGCAATGCACAGGCAGGCCGCACGCCTTTTTCTTGAACCGGAAAGAATGTCGATTTCCGCGTATCCTCATTAAGTTCAGCCAATTTCGCCGCGCCAAGCTTTTTAAAATTCTCAGGGGCCTGCTTGAACTGCGCCTGGTGAATGCTTTCGATAAATGGCTTTTGTTCCAGGAAAACCGGCTTTTCGATCTTCTCGCCATTATAAGGACGGAAAACGGAAGTGAGGTCGCCGCAGATCGTCCGGCGCCATTTGGTAATGTTCTCTTCCTGAACCTTTTTGTTGAATTTCTTTTCCAAAAAGTTTTCAAGGAATTGTAATGAAGACGTGTGATCAAATACCTCCGAATTGACATAACCGCCTCTTGACCAAGGAGAAGCAATGATCATCGGTACGCGATAACCCAAGCCAATGGAGCCTTCGCGGATATTTGCCGAATTGGCCGAAGGGTTGGTTTGCTGGTCAGCCAATGCGAAATCGAGTTTCGGATCGATGCCGGCGGATACCTTGCCGGTACCTTCTTTGTAAGGATTAGGGACCGTAAAGGGCGGTAAATGGTCGAAGTAACCGTCGTTTTCATCGTAAGTCACGATGAAGATAGTCTTTTTCCAGACTTCGGGGTTTTGGAGCAAAATTTCCATGGCCTCGCTCACGTACCATGGGCCAAACCACGGCTCGCCCGGATGGTCGGAGAAACGGGCGGGAGACATTAGCCACGAAACAGTCGGTAATGTGCCGTTTTTCACATCCTCCCTGAACTGATGAAAAATATCGCCTTTCGGTACATTCAATGTCCTTTCGGTACCATTGTCGGAGTACTGCATCGACGTCAGTTCGTGGAAATGCGGGTCGTTGCTGTTTGTAGTAAATGCCTTGTCATTCAGCTTTTTATCATTATCTGAAAGCCGTGCCAGCGTTTCCTTATTAAATTTCGTCTGCGCGGTTTCGATATTTTTCAAAAGCCGCTTCGCCGCAGCCAGCCTCGTAGCCGCCCGCGGTTCGGTCGCCGACTCTTTTTCAAGATCGGCAATCGTCTGAATGACGGTCTGTCGTTTATTTTCAAGATTAGCGATCCCGCCCTCGTGGAAACGCACATTGTAGGCTTTGAAATATTCGAGGACATTGGTGCCGAAATTACTCAGCCACTCGCTTTCCTCGCTTTTCAGACCATAGCCCATTGTGAGCTCGTTCTGGTAAACCTTCCAGTTGATGCCGTTTTCTTCGAGACGTTCGGGATAGGTTTTCCAGTTGAGTTCGGGATATTCATAATTGCTGATATTCCACAAATGTGCAATGCCCGACGGCTCGTTTTTCTCGCGCACGGTGCCCGTCATCCAGTAATAGCGGTTCGGGTGCGTACCGGTAATGCTCGAACAGAAGTTGTGATCGCAAACGGTGAATGCATCGGCGAGGGAGTAGTAGAACGGGAAATCGGAGCGGTCGCAATAGCCCATGGTGAGCGGGATATGCGAGTACTGTTTATTTCGCGGTGCTTTTACGTCGAGCCAGCGGTCGTACTTGCCGTTGTTCATGGCGTCGGTCTGGTCGGTCCAGCCGTGCGGAATGGAGCCCATCCAGGCTACTTTGGTATCTTTTACATTCAGGCGGAAGGGGCCGTAAGTATCGCCTGCCTTGTTGGTCTGGAACCATACTTTGTTTTTATCGGCCAGGTCGATCGCCCGCGGGTCGTTGAAGCCGCGGACACCCTGCAACATACCCAGCTGATGATCGAACGAACGGTTTTCCTGCATGAGGAACACAATGTGCTCGGCATCATAAAATGTGCTGCCCGGCGCCGGGTTAATAGCCAGGGCCTTTTGTATGACGGGCGGGAGTGTATTCGCCATCGCGCCCGTACCTGCGAGGAGGGCGGCTTTTTTAAGAAAATCTCTTCTCGAATCCATTAATGTCGGTGAGTTTAGGACTTCAAAATTATCCCCGGGACCGTTACCGGTTGTTAACCGAGGGTTATGATTTGATCATTTTTATATCACTATATTTGAGAAAAGCACTTTCAACAGCATATCTATGGCAGCCATTGAACTAATTAAAGAAAAGCCGCAGCACCCGACGGCCCAGCAATTCGCCGAACACATCGAAATGTACCGTTCACCGGTGGAGGCGATGAAACTGATGCGCTATTTCAAAACCGGCGAAGGGCAATATGGCGAGGGCGACATTTTCATGGGCGTGCGTATGGGGCAGATTTTCGAAATGGCAAAGGCTTACATCAGTATGCCGCTGGAAGAAATTGAAATACTATTGCAAAGCCCGATCCACGAAATCCGAACGGGCGCACTGAGTATCATCGACAAGCAAGCGAGAAGCAAAAAGACGACGCTGGATCAGCGGAAACTACTGTATGAGTTGTATTTGCGAAATACGGATAGGATCAATAACTGGGACCTCGTGGATATTTGCGCGCCGCATGTGGTGGGCGGGTATTTGTACATTTCCGGCGAGCCGAGGAATGTACTTTTCGACCTGGCGGGTTCAGAAAACATCTGGGAGCGCCGGACGGCCATTGTTGCCACCGGTTATTTCATCAGAAAAGGGGATATTGAAGACACCTTCCGGATTGCGGAGCTGCTTTTAAATGACCGCGAAGACCTCATTCACAAAGCTACCGGCTGGATGCTGCGCAGTGCCGGACAAGTGAACCGGCCGCAGTTGCAGAAATTTCTGGATAAATATGCCGCTACCATGCCCCGGACCTTGCTGCGGTATTCGATCGAGCATTTCGATCAGCATTTGCGCAGCTATTATATGGGTTTGAAAAGGGCAGGGTAGCGGCTTGCGAAGCGCGGCTTGCGAAGCACGGCTTGCGAAGCGACTATT
>CAMLNK010000850.1 GCA_946481035.1 uncultured Dyadobacter sp.
TCGGCGTCTGTTTCCAGGATTTTGTTTTTAACCGAAGTAAGGTTGAAAGACGCATTCCACTCGAATTTCGAAGATCTTACAGGCGTACCGGTCAGCATCAATTCCAAACCACGGTTTTGAACAGAACCTGTACCTACCACACCGCTCACGTAGCCGGTAGCACTGCTATAAGTCGCAGGCATGATCTCGTTCTTGGTTTTCTGGGTATAATAAGATGCATCCAAACCAAGGCGGTTTCCGAAGAATTTCAATTCCAAACCAACCTCAACTTCGTCTTTTGTAAACGGTTTCAGGAAGAGGTTTGGCAATGCGTCGCTGAAATTACCGGTTGCAACTCCATTGAAGGCGTTTCCAACACCATAATAAATAGCTGTACCATAAGCAGTTGTAGGCTCACCACTTGTTTTTGCATACGAGGCGCGAACTTTACCAAAGCTCAGGCTCGAAACATCCAGCAAGTCGGTGAAGATGAATGCACCTGTTACCGAAGGCGTGAAAATGCTTCTGTTAGCGCTTGGGAGCGTCGAGTACACATCGTAACGGCCGGTAGTACTCAGGTTAAGGATTCCTTTGTAACCCAAATCAACACTATAATAAGCCGATTGTACTTCGGTATTTGCCACTTCGTAGTTACGGTTGAAGTTCACCACGTTGTTCCAGCTGTACAAATAAGGCAATACAAACGGGCCACCGCCGATGCTTACTTTCTCATACTGGTTCTTGCGAATGTTACCACCGACGATCGCGTCTACCGATAAATCGCTGAAAGTTTTGTTCAAACCGATCAAACCATCGAAGTTCAGCTCAGTACGCTGTGCGTTGGACAATTCATCCAAACCACCTTTTGCACCATTTGAATAGGCTGTTCCCCAAGGCGTAACCTTGAAAATGCGGTCGTTCGCGTTGTCGTAACCCATACGGGCCTGTGCGTAGATCCAGTCGGCGAACTGGTATTTCGTAGCCACAGCCGAAATCAGACGTTTACGGGTAACATCATTTACAAACTGGTTAACCACGAAATATGGATTGGTCACGTATTCGTCGTCCGAGAACACGATTTCCTTTCCGGTTGTTGGGTCGTAACCCGGCGACAGAATGCGCTGGTCGATGTTCGTAGCGAGGAACATACCGTTGTTGGCATTCATCGGGCCATCGCTCAGAATAGGCTTACCGGTAATTTTCTCATCGATATAGTTCGCCATCACATTGACGCTCAATCGCTTGGTAATATTCTGATCCGCTGTGAGGTTGATCGTTCTTCTTACCAGGCCGCTGTTCTCGATGATCGACTTGTTGTCCAGATTGGCCAACGACAAACGGAATGAGCCGTTATCACCACCTTTGGTCACCGAAACGCTGTTGGTAAAGTTGCTACCGTTGCGATAGAAATGCTTCACATTGTCTTTCTGAGCCGAATACTTATAAGTTTTGCCATCGAACTGAACGATGTCGGAACCATCCAGTTTTGCTCCCCAGCTCATACGTGCTGTTTGCTGCGCCAACGCGGTAGTGGCAGGCTTCTGGCCTCCGATACCCTGTCCGTATTCGTATTGAAAATCGGTCATGTCGCGTGGCGCGTCGAGCGAGTAGTTCAGGTTGTAATCCACTGAGAAATCGCCTTTTTTACCCGCTTTGGTTTTCACAAGGATCACCCCGTTGGAAGCACGTGCACCGTAAAGACCCGATGCTGCCTGACCTTTCAGAACGGTCATCGACTCGATATCGTCCGGGTTGAGGTTACCCAAACCATCACCACCGTCGGCACCACCCCATTCGCCCGCGCTACCGCGTTGCGTGTTATCCATCGGCACACCGTTGATAACGATCAGCGGCGATCCGCCCGAGTTCATACTTGGCATACCGCGCATGAGGATCTTGGCAGTACCACCGGGACCACTGTTGGTTCCTTTTACGTTCAAACCAGCCACACGGCCAGCCAGCGAGTTACCTACGTTGGTCTCTCTTGCTTTGGTCATCAGGTCACCACCGATGGTGCTAACCGCATAACCCAGCTTGCGCGCCTCTTTGGAAATACCGAGGGCGGTCACGACCACTTCTTCGAGGTTCGCCACATCGGGAACCATTTTAATATCCACAGTACTCCGGCTCCCAACGGCCAATTCCTGCTTCAAATAGCCGATAGAGCTAAATACCAGAACGTCCGCATCTTTCACCCCCGCCAACGAGAAGTTACCTTCCGCATCTGCGTTGGTACCCCGCGTTGTTCCTTTCACCGTTACTGAGACACCAGGGAGCCCCTGGTCTTTTTCATCGATGACCTTGCCAGTAACAGTCCGTTCCTGAGCAAAGGAGGTCAACGATGCAAAAAGCAGAAATAGCCCCAGGGGGAGAATCCCTTTCCCCAGGACCATGCGTAGCTTTTCTTTCATAGGTAGATAAATTAGTAAATTTTAAATAGGTTAAATTTGGTAAAGACCGAATTTTAGCAAAGCAGAAGCCGGTTCCTGGCAAATATCATAAAATAAATTATAATTAAATAATTTTAAAAACGAATTGTGTTTAGTTGATTTTTTTAAAATTTCTTGAATTAGTTATAAAAAGCATTTTATAAATTGTTGAACCACATACCATTAGATTTTTGTGTGCGTAAACACCAGGAATTAGTACAATTCGCACTCGATTTGTTCATAAAAACGCATAAAAAGACCCGGAAAGCCATAAAAAAGGCCTTCCGGGCAACCGGCGATTTTAATGAAAAATTAATTCCCCGGACTTCTGAACCGGTAGCTTACCAACGGAGCATTGTTAATTGCGCCAAGAAGATAAAGCGCGCCTTTCGCCTGCAAAACAGCCAGCGAACGCACGTCTCCCGTTACATAAAAACCGCTCCTACGCTGCGGTAAATAGCTGAATTTCAAAGCCCCTCTATTGGAGAATACCTGTAAGAGACTAGCGTCGTTCTTACCCATTCTTACGCGGGTCTGTCTTGTATTTCCACCCAGTACAATGTCCGGTTTTCCATCGCCGTCCATGTCATTCACGGCGATGGCGTGCACCGGCGCGAACTGCGCCTCCATGGGTAATGCGCGAAATACCAGTTTACCATTCAAATTTTCGAAGATACCGGTCAGATATTCGTTGACAGTCAACCTTTTAGCATTAGATAGCTTGTCACCAGGAAGCATCTCAACCAGTGAAGCCTTGGAATAGC
>CAMLNK010000851.1 GCA_946481035.1 uncultured Dyadobacter sp.
TTTTCGATGAGGCAGTACATCAATATAAAGAAGTACCGGCTGCCCATTTCCTTGATTTTCAGCTTCGATTCCCCGTATTTCCGGTTGGTCCAGCTATTGGGCACCACGGCGTAGTTGTAGCCGCGCACCATGGCTTTTAATGGAAGTTCAATGGTTAAATTGAAGTGAGGGGCCAGAAACGGCTTGATACCCTCGATGGTTTCGCGCTTGTAGAGCTTGAATGCATTGGTGGTATCATTGTATTTAATGCCCATTACCATGCGTACAATCGCATTCGCCACGCGGTTGATCACCTTTTTCAATGCGGGGTAATCGATCACCTTGCCGCCTTTTTCCCAGCGAGAGCCGAAAACGCAGTCGTAGTCGCCTTCCAGCATTTTGTAATAAAACTTCACGAGGTCCTCGGGGTCGTCGGACATATCGGCCATGAAAACGGCCACGCAATCACCTTTGAAGCGCTCCAAGCCGTAACGCACCGCATAGCCGAAGCCATTCGGGCCGGGGTTGGTGTAATAAACCAGCGTAGGAATTTGAAGAGATAGCTCGTCCAGCACGCGCAATGTCCCGTCCTTCGAATTGTCGTTGGTGACGCAGATTTCGTGGGGGATATTGTACTTATTTAATGTATTGTGTAAAGATACGAGCGTGTGTGTGATCGATTCTTCTTCGTTATATGCTGGTATTACGACGCTTAGCTTCATAAATGTGATAGGTGTTAAACAGTACAAATTAAAGATTATTAATTCGAACTGCCAATTTTTTCAAGGCCGGCAAGGAGCTCGTCATAGCGTTGCAGGGTTTGCGTAACCGTCGCATTATAGCGCCCGTCGAGCCATTGGCCTACATTCCGGAACATCTCCTTTCGGTTTTGTAAAAACTTAAAATTCGTGTGTGCATGTACATTGCTCAGGCCCGCGCTATGCTTGCGGTACACGCCCATGACCTCATTCAAATACCCGATTTTACCTTTCGCGGCGAGTTGAAACATAATCGCCCAGTCGCCGGCTGCCGCTTTGGCATGCCATTCGGCGAAGTCTTCGGTAAGGAAATGATTGCGGTAAACCCAGCTCGCGGTAGCCATAAACCATTTGTCTTCCAACAAATCCTCAATCGTAGAAACCGCCTTCTGATCGGGTGCATTGAAATAATGCGAAGCAGAACCATCTTCGTAAATGACTTCCATATTGTGATGGCAAACAGCGAAATCACGGTTCTGGTCCAGGAAATCGACCTGTTTTTGGAGTTTCAATGGGTCGGTCCAGTAATCGTCGCCTTCGCACATGGCTACATATTCGCCTTTGCAGGCTTTCAAGAGCTGCAACACATTGTTGCGGCCGGCAAACTCCCGCGGCTCTTTCGGTCCCTGGTTTTCGGAATGCAGAAAAGCCCGGATGATACCGGGCCTTTTTGCAGAATATTCACGAATAATGTCCGGTGTCGCGTCGCTAGAAGCATCATCCCCGATCACAATTTCAAAGTCGAAACTGGCTTGCTGCATGAATGCGCCTTCCAGCATTTGGCCAATGTATTGTTCGTGGTTGTACGTCGGTACGCAGACGGAAAGTTTCATTCGAATTTTTAGCTAAAAACCTCTTTCAGCTGCTCTACCGTCGGGAAATTCGGGGTTACGAGCTCTGTTTCGGGTTTGTAAATGTACGCCATCGGGTAGCCGCGCTCGATGAAGGTTGGTTCGTCGAGGTTGTTGTAGCGGAGCTGCACCGACCAGCGGATGTTGTTCGTAATGTTGTTGCCCGACTGGTGGATCAGGAATGCCGAAAAGATGAGGATATCGCCGACTTTAAATTCCGTTTGGACAAAATCTTCATCCTTTAACTCAACAGTAATACCTCCCTGATAACCGGAGGTCGTCGAAGCCTGCAAACCGATCTTGTGGCTGCCCGGGATCACCTGCAATGCGCCGATATCCGCGCCGGCATCTACCATCGGGAACCAGATCACCGCGCTGTCGAGCGAGCCCTGGCCGGTACGCCAGTCCTGGTGCGCATCGAGTTTCCAGTGCTTGCTGCCGTCTTTGGATAAAAAGCGGCTGTTGAACTGCATGGCCGCGCGCGCACCGATAATAGGCGCCGAGAGACCAACTTCTTTCAACAAATTTTCTATAACCGGGTCCACGCCCAGGCGGTGCAGCGGGAAAGAATGCTGAACCGTTTTGCCAGTGCTCACGAAACCATCAAAATCCTTTTCAAAAAACTCGAACATCGCGTTTTCGAAGGTATCGCGGTCGTCGATATCGACGGTTTTGCCCGTTACGCGCTTGATCTGCGTCGCAAAAATCTTGCGGGCGTCGGTATATATTGCGTTAATGACGTCCTTGTCGAGGTAGTTTCTCAATAGGACATAACCATCTCGGTTGAACTGTTCCTGAAGTGTACTCATTGTGCGATCACGTTTGTGACATTTAATGGTGATTTCTTCAAAATTATCTCGCCATTGTTGCTGAGGATATGACTAGCCTCAGTTTGATTCAGAATATTAATCTTCCCAAACCGCATAACCAAAACCCGCCGCACCGAAGCCATTACCATTATAAAGCAGGTAACGCTTGCCGTTGTGCTGGTAGAAATTGGCGTAATCGATCATTTCGTAGTCGAAATCTTCCGGGTTGTCGGATTTCGCGATGCCTACCAAATGGTCTTTGCGTTCCCAGGTCGTACCGTCGGCCGATTCGGCGTAGCCCAGGCGGTAGCTCTGGTTGCGGTCGGTGCGGTAGTCGCGGGAGTGGCGGTAGGAGTAGTACATTTTGTAAATACCATCCTCCTTAAACACGCTCGGGCGGCCTACTGCATGCAGGAAATCGTCGAAATCCAATGTAGGAATGTCGCTGATTTCCCAGTGAATGCCGTCTTTTGAAGTCGCGGATTGTGCGCGGTAATAAGGCTCCGGATAATCGTGGATCATCTCGCATTTGTGGCCCGAAATGTACCACATCCGCCAGGTACCGTCGTCGTCGATGAGCACCGAAGGCTGCGCGGCCCAGAGCGGGTTTTGAATGCTGCGGTCCATAATGGGCCCGCGGAACATCTTTTTAAATGTGATACCACCGTCATGACTTACCGAAAGTCCCATCGAAAGCCGGTACGAGTTCCAGGTGCGGTTCCAGCCGGTGTAGTAGAGCCAGATGTCGCCATTCGGGCGGTCCACAAACC
>CAMLNK010000852.1 GCA_946481035.1 uncultured Dyadobacter sp.
GACCTGCTTACGGGTACTTTGCTCGGGTAAAAAGCCGGCAGGAACGTCAAACTGGGTGATAATAGGTACATTTCCGAAGATATCGCAAAGCACATAATAGTAGGAAGCCCGCAGCACTTTCAGCTCTGCGATAACCGCCTCCTTGCCATCCGCAAACGGAATACTGCCCGATTCAATCTGGTAAATGATGCGGTTGCAGTTGGCGATCCCGGCATACGAGCGGTTCCAGTTGTTCACCGCGATGTCGTCGTCGGCCGTCCATTTGTGATCGTGAATGCGCCGGTACACGCCGCCATCGACCCAGCCGTTGGGGCGCGCGGGCATTACGAGCTGGTCGCCGGAAACTTCCTGCGTCCTGAAAAGCCCGTTCCATTGCTGCAACACGTCACGCCAGTTGGTATAGGCAGCGCCCACGAGCGAGGCCACGTCGCCCGAGGCGGGAGTGAACTGGCTTGCGATGATCCTGTCAAAACTTTCGTCCTTCAATTCGGTGCAGGCGGTTGCCCAAAGCAAAAGAAGTAATGCGATTTTACTTTTTATGATTAGCTGAATGTTCTTCATGATCGGAGATGTTTTAAGAATTTTACAAAACAAGGTTCAGGCCCAGGGTGAATGTGCGCGTGGTAGGATACTTGTCGCGGTTGTCATTCCCTGGTGAAAGCCCCAGCCGGTCCACTTCGGGGTCGATGCCTTTATATTTTGTAAAGGTGAAGGTGTTCAGTGTAGAGCCGTAAATCCGGATGGATTTGATGAACTTGTGCTTGAACCCATTGATGTCATAGCCGAGCGTAATGTTGTCGATTTTCCAGAAATCGCCGTTTTCCACGTAATAGCTATTGAATTCCTGCGGCATACTCGGGCTCAGCACGGCTTTGTCGAAGATTTTATCGTAAGCCGACTTGATGTTATTGTACTGCTGCAATCCGGTGCTTTCGAAGAACATGCGCTGGAAGTTCAGGATCTGGTATTTAAATGCACCGCGCATAGTCACGCCCAGATCGAATTTCTTATAACGGATGTTGTTGTTCCAGTTCAGGTAGAACTTGGGAAGCCCGTTTCCAAGCACGCGTTTGTCCTCGAATGCATGCTGATAGTCCGCATAGGCTTGCGGCTTTCCGTCTCTTCCCTCGTAAATCCATTTCCCGTCTTCCGAAATATCGACCACCTTGAAGCCGTAAAAGTCGCCGATCTTGTCCCCGATTTTCACAATGTGGGTAAAGGTCTGCACCGGGTCGCCGGTGGCTCCGGTCACGAAATAGTCGTTGGTAGACTTATAGATTTCGTTCGAAAGGCTTACCAGCTTATTGGTATTGGTAGAATAGTTGATGCTCGAATTCCAGACCAGGTTTTTGGTCTGTACAGGAACAAAATTAACCAGCAC
This sequence comes from uncultured Dyadobacter sp., assembly GCA_946481035.1. The sequence continues at coordinate 1,382 of CAMLNK010000852.1, forward strand.
TTCCAGCCCCTTGTTTTCCATTATCCCGACGTTCGCCCTGGTGGAGGTGTACAGGTTCGGCGGGCTTGGTACCTGGAAATCATACAGCAGCCCGTTGATCCGCCGGTTATAATAATCGATGCTGCCGCTGATCCTCGCTTTCAGGATCGAGAAATCGAGCCCGATATTCGATTCGTGTTTTTCTTCCCAGCGAAGGTCCGGATTCGGGTTCTGTGCAGGAACCAGGGTTTGTATCCATTTTCCATTTGAATAAAAGTATTTCTGGTAATTCAGGATTGCTACACCCAGAAACAGATTGCTCGGCTGAGTACCGGTTACACCATAGCCCGCACGCAGTTTCAGGTCGTCGAACAGGTTCTGTCCTTTCATAAAAGCCTCATTGCTGATGCGCCATCCGAGCGAAACAGCCGGGAATGTTCCCCAGGGATGCTTGCTGCCAACCAGCTGGCTGGCCCCTTCGTGCCGCACGCTCGCGAGCAGGAGATAACGGTCATCGTAGTTATAAGTAGCCCGTGCAAAAAAGCCGATCAGGTTGGTTTCCGCCTTCCCGCTGCCCATGGGTGCAAGGCCCGTTTTGATGGCATTTCCGATGCCTATGTTGTTATAGGTAAATTTGTCGGTCGGGAAATCCCAGTTTTGCATCCAGAAATTCCGGTTGGAATTATCCTGGTAGCTGTAACCGCCCAATATGGATGCTTTGTGCCGTCCAAAGTTTTTGGAAAACTGTGCGGTTAGCTCCATCAGTTTGTCCACAGACGACGTGGACCCGTTGGAAGCATAGCCATTACGGCCGTCGCGCAAGGTGGAAATGTGGTTTTTGGTTTCGGAATATCCCCGGGTCTGATTGTAGCGGTTGTAGGAGAGCAGAGCCGATAATTTCAGCCCGCTGATCGGATTGTAAGTGAGGTTACCGGTAATGCGGCTGTTCTGAGAATCGTTTTTTCCGTCACTTTCATACAAACGGGCCAGCGGGTTGTCGTAATTGAAAATACCGGTCTGCTGAAACCATGTTCCGTCCGGGTTTTTGGTGGGCGCTGTGGGGTTTTGTATCAATGCCTGGCGGTATGCATAGCCGTTAAAGCTCACACCGTCGCCGGTGGTCGGATAAGTATTGTAGGAATTAAGAAACCCGATATTGATGTTCAGCTTGTCATTCAGCATGGAATGGTTCACATCCGCGCGCCCATTGAAAGTCGTGTTTTCCGATTTGATAAAAATCCCGTCCAGAAAGCGGTAATTCAGGTTGACCAGGTAGTTGGTTTTATGGTTACCACCGCGGAAGGTGAGGTTATGTATCTGGCTGAGCGTCTTTTTGGTCACTTCTTTCATCCAGTCGGTATTCCCGCCCAGGTCCCAGGATTTATCCCTGATCCCCTGCGAAATGTGCTCCCGGTAATCGGCTGCGGTCAGCAGGTCCAGCTTCCTGGCGATGGTCTGCGTACTGAAAGAAGTGTTGTACTCAACTGCACTGTTGTAGTCTCCGCCGGCTCGTTTGGTGGTCACGATAATCACCCCGTTGGTACCGCGTGTGCCATAAATAGCCGCTGCCGAGCCATCTTTCAGCACGTCAATGGCCTCAATATCTTCGGGAGCGATGGTTTTCAGGTCGCCCGGTACGCCGTCGATAAGTACAAGCGGATTGGAATTAGCGCCCAGCAGCGTCGTATTTCCGCGCAGCAGTATCTGCGAGCCCTGCGTAGGGTCACCACTCGGTGCCGAAATGGTAAGCCCGGCTACTTTTCCCTGCAAAAGCTGGCCGGCATCCAGGGTAGGGCCTTTAATG
>CAMLNK010000853.1 GCA_946481035.1 uncultured Dyadobacter sp.
GCATCATCGTTCACACCGAATACGTGGGTAAGCTGGGCTGGCTGGAATACATTTTCGTTACGCCCTCGCACCATCGTGTGCACCACGCGAGCAACATCCAATATCTCGATAAAAACATGGGGATGTGCCTGATCATCTGGGACCGCATTTTCGGTACTTTTCAGGAAGAGCTCCCTACCGAACCGCCACGCTATGGCCTCACCAAATCCATGGAACAGCAGGGCCTCAGCCAAACCGTTTTTCACGAATGGAAAGCCATCGGGGAGGATTTCTCACAGCCGGTCGATTTTAAAACAAAATTGAAATACCTGCTCAAAGCACCGGGATGGTCGCCGGACGGCTCACGGGAAACGAGTAAGGATTTGCAGAGGAAGCTGGCGGCTGCGCCGCCGCTGACCGCCGACCACCGACAGCCGACAGCCGATCGCGAAACAGCTGTCGACGGTCAATATTTTAATTAGTCTGACACTACATCTGCGTAAAGACATCGGCTGTCGGCCGTCAGCCGTCAGCGGTCATTACTTAAACGCCTGGACGCCCGTAATTTCCGCCCCCAAAATCAGCAAATGAATATCGTGCGTGCCCTCGTATGTGATCACCGATTCGAGGTTCATCATGTGGCGCATAATGGGGTATTCGCCGGTAATGCCCATTGCGCCGAGGATTTGGCGGGCCTCGCGGGCGATGTTCAGCGCCATTGCCACATTGTTTCTTTTCGCCATGGAAATCTGCACGGTAGTCGCCTGGCCGGCGTCCATGAGCTGGCCCAGCCGCCATGCCAGCAACTGCGCTTTGGTAATTTCCGTCAGCATTTCGGCCAGTTTCTTTTGGGTGAGTTGAAATGCGCCGATCGGTTTATCGAATTGAATGCGCTCAGCGGAATACTTTACTGCCGTTTCGTAGCAATCTATCGCAGCGCCGATAGCCCCCCAGGCGATGCCGTACCGCGCTTTATCAAGGCATTGCAATGCAGCTTTCAACCCCACGGCACCGGGGAGTATATGCGTTTCAGGAATCAATACATTATCAAAGACCAGTTCGCCCGTAGCACTCGCGCGCAGCGACCATTTGTGATGGATTTCAGGAGTTGAAAAACCTTTCATCCCACGCTCGACAATCACGCCCTGCACCCTGCCCTCCTCATTCCGCGCCCACACCACACCCAAATGTGCAAAAGGCGCATTGGAAATCCACATTTTCGAACCGTTGAGCAGATAACCGCCGTCGGCCTTGGCAATATGCGTTTTCATACCGCCGGGATTGGAGCCGTGATCAGGCTCGGTAAGCCCAAAACACCCCAGCCATTCGCCGGTAGCAAGTTTGGGTAAATACTTTCGTTTCTGCTCCTCCGAACCAAATGCATAAATCGGCCACATCACCAGCGAACTCTGCACCGAGACCGTCGACCGCATTCCGGAATCGCCTTTCTCAATTTCCTGGCACATCAGTCCGTAGCTGGTATAATCCAGCCCGCCCCCGCCATATTCCGCGGGGATCGTCGGGCCGAAAACACCCAGTTCGCCAAACTTTGGAATTACGTGAATGGGAAATCCTTCTATTTGAGCGTAGTCCTCAATTGTTGGTTTTATTTCCCTATCCGAGAAATCGCGCACAGCCTGCTGAATGAGGCGCTGCTCTTCGGTCAGCAGGTCGGAGATGTTGAAGAAGTCTGTTTGGGTCATTGAAGCCAAAGTCATGCGTGCATGAGCTTGCCTTTGGCTTTCGGAATTTCCCGACCAAGTTCTTTCGCCGTTGCAATCCATTCGTCGATCACTTTCTGCGCATTAGCGAGCGCCTCACTTTGTGTTGCACCATCGGCCATGCAGCCTGGAAGCTCTGGAACTTCAACAATAAAGGATTGATCCTCCTCGCTCCAATACATGATCAATTCATACTTACTGTTCATAGCTGAAAAGTTTGTATTTTAAAATAATTGCCCTGACCTGCCTAACTTGATAAGGTTTCGCTTTACTACCCAAAGGCTGAATATTTACAATTTCCGAAATATTCTTCTTATAAAAAATTCTGTGGCTGCCTGAGCCCATTTTCTCTTTGAAGCCGAGATTCAATAGTACCAATCTCAATTCTTCGAAACTAAAATTGTTGTCAGACGCCTCCGACAGCAATTTCAAAATCAGTTTTTCAAATTTCCCCATTTAAATAGTGTGTAATTTCTGACTTAAATATACACTTAAACCTCAAACACCTTCTTCATATAAACCAAATCCTCCTTATGCGCCCGGACGCCGTCCATGGTTTTGGGCGAAGTTTTTTCAAGGCATTGTTCCAAAACCAGATGCGGCTTCACACCCGCGCTATCGAGCATTTGTACCAATTTGGGATAATCAATATCTCCTTCCGTGAAGGTCTCCTGCCAGATTCCGCCTTTTGATTGCCGCAAATGCAGCTCAGCAATGCGTTTGCCGTACAATTTCACAATATCAAACAACGCTACCTGCGAATTGCCGGAACCGCGATAAACCCAATGCACGTCCAGGCATAGCGACACGTTTTTGGGGTCGGTAGCGAGCAGCATGTGATGAAACTCCCGCGCAGCCGCCCGCAGCTCCACATCGTGCGTGTGGTATGCGAGGGCCATACCCCGTTTTTGGAGCTCTGCACCAAGTTTATCGAGATTTTTGGCCTGCTCGGTCAGTTGTTCGTCGGATTTATTTTTATCACTACCCCATTGGATCGGGTTAGGGTTCGTGACAATGATTTTGGTATCCGCCGGTTTGAGCGCGTCGGCTATCGACAACACGGATTCGATCGACTTAGCGCCTTCCGCAGCTTCGTGCAACGAGGTATTGACATAAACCGACGGCATTGCCAACCGGTGTTTTTTAAGTACCGGGAGCAGTTTCGTCACCTCGTCGGCATTGTTGAACGCTGGCTCGTAGGCCTTCAAACCCGTGGAAGCGAACTCAGCGAGCGAAGCATCCGGGTCCTTGCCCCAATCCTTACCGTCGCGGGCATAGAAGGTGATCCACGAATATTGATTGCAGGATAATGGAAACGGCGCGGCGGTTTGTTCGGCCCTCGCGGCTTCGGAAAGCACTGCTGCCCCGGCCGAAACAGCCAGGGTATTCAGAAATTGGCGGCGGTTTTGCGACATGGTTTCGCGATTAGTATAGTGGTTGATTGTCGTATGTTTTTAAAAGTAG
>CAMLNK010000854.1 GCA_946481035.1 uncultured Dyadobacter sp.
CGAGCAATTCTGCCGAGGTGGCTTCGATCCTTTATCAGGACCCGGTTCTGATAGCCAGGCATGCCGGTGAAATGTTGAATGAAGACTTGCTGAATTTATAACCACAAGCATTATGGCAGACACGCTCAAAGCCCTTTTGACTGATAAAAGGATTGAAGAAATAAAGGCAATGACGGCCACCAAAGACGATGGCGTACCATTTCTGCTTTTGCCGGTCAGGATCGAAACCCGCTTCATGGAGCTGGACGAGCCCTCGCAAACCGCGGCTGCCGATGCAACGGACGAAATCCTGGACAAGCTGCTGACTGTTCAGGTGGACTTGCTTGACATGAGAAATATACAGGATGCAGGCGGCGCGGTGGCAAGGGCGAATAAGACGCTCGATGATGTAAGTAAACTTTTGGATAACCTCATTAACCTGACCATCAAGAACAAAAGCATACTAAAAGAGATGGCCAAAAGTGTGGTGGATACGCTTAACCTGGTCAGTCTTCGGTTCGGCAGCCCGCCATTTGCTTCACTTGTCGCGTCGGTTAATAACCTGGTTGCCAAAACCGAAGCCTTGATTGCAGACCCCAAGGGACTGCTGACTCCGGCGCGGGATCTTATCGCGCGTTTGCAGCAGGTCCTTACTTTTCTGACGCTGCTGTCCAATCGGGATAAGACGCCTTATCAGAATGTGAAAAACAAAAAGGACCTCTATAATTTCATTGACGAAAAGCTGCTTTACATTGCCGATTTCTACGCCGCTCAATCGGAGCTGATCGCATTAATCCTCTTTATTGCTAAAAACCAGCGCGATTCGATTATAAAGCTGCATGCGCAGATCGTGGTGCTTGCGGCTGCGGTTAAGGCGAATCTGTCGGCCATTCATCAGGATGCCGCCTGGCAGGAATACGTAGCGGGCAAGGAAGAAGTTTTGAATCAGATAGTGCAAGGGATTGCCAAGTTCGGTACCGATTCCATTCCGCCGCTGCATGCATTACCAGTGCCGCCGCAATCAGACTTTACCGACCTTTTTCATCAGAGCATTAAGACATTAATCAATATCAAAAAGCTCGGTCTGGATAATCCTGGTAAGTATAAGGATGTAGGTAAATTTAAAAAGCAGATCAAAACCGGCATTGGTTTTATTGATAAGTCGATGGCCTCGGTTTCTGTAACGAAAGCCGCGCAATTTCATAAGCTCGGCCAGGTTTATAGCCGGCTTTCTCCCGAGCTTACCAACGCGCAAAATACGCTCACCCGCTTCCAGGCAAAGAACCAGAGCCAGAAATTCGGCATGAGCAGGCTATCCGATTTCCTGACCGATGATGCCGCGGTTGTCCTTGGCCGGGCGCGGGAAAGCCTGGCATTACAAGCCAGAAAAGCGCATGAATTGTGGGTAAGGATTTATCCTGACGATATTTTTATTCAAACCCTGGAAGAGGCCCTTACCGAGAAGGAATACGAATCAGCCAAAAGGTTCTGGGACGCCTGGTGGGTAGCCAGCAATGACCTGGATTTGGAGAAAGCGGCCTGGAAAAGGCTTTGCAGCGCGCACGATGCCAGAAGGGCTTCCTGGATTGCGTCGGTGACCGATCCGCGGAAAAACAATACGGCAGCTAATATTAACCAGTTGGCAAACAAACCTTTCCGGACTTTTGGCGCTACGCTGGAAATCGCCAAAGCGGTGCCCGCATCCTTGCAGGCGCTTAATCCTAAAAAGCCCCCGCTGGATTTCTGGGCATCCGCGCCAATGGGGCAGATAGCGGTGGTTACCACCCATATCGGCAAGCTCGCCGATGCATTAAACTCGATCACGGAGCTGCCCGACTTTCTTGCACAAAAGTTGGAAACCCTTATGCTGCGCGCCCAGGGAGATATTGACGCGATCAGATCCAAAACATCATCATTGTCGCCTGCTCAGGCTCAGCAGTTTGCCGGTAAGATCAATGCATTTCAGACTGCCGCGGAGGCGTTCACAACGCTGGCGGGGAAATTTAACCAGATCACCAGAAAAACAGTGGAGCAAATCCTGGCCGACTTGGGTACTGCGCCGTTGGAATACATTACGCCCGAGATTAAGCAGCAGGCCTGGACAAAAGCGCCGCACACCAATGTGCTGCCCGACCGGTTTGTGGTGTTAACGATTAAAAATAATCAGTTTCAGCATATTGTGGCCGGTAATAAAATTCCCGATCAGCTGCAACTGGGCATGGACCCGGCGCGGTTTACAGAAGATGACGGATCGGTATACCACATTGACGAAAACGGCGATCTTCAAATAGAGGAAAACCTGAAATGGCTCGCAGATTATGGCAAGGCGGTTGAAACAGGAATGGGGATAACCCTGCCGCTCTCCCAGCAGCAATTCGAGGCAGGGTTTGATAAATTGCTCGTGCTGGGCGTAAAAGGGCTGGATGTAAACGATAGTCAGCTGGCCTTGGAGAAGCTGCTTACCAATCACGTCTACGCGCCGGACGGGATGAGCATTATCAAGGTAGGAACACCGACCAATAACACCGAAACGGGCACGTCGGGATACAGCTCTCGCGGAAACGATGAGGATGAGCGGTTTGATATTGAGGTGCTTAACAACAAATTTGACGAGGCTGTCAATGACCCCAAAAGAATCGCAGACGGCAAGCGATTGGCCGATGGCCTGGGTATTTCGCGCGATGTCACACAAAAAATAAACAACCGCAACTTCACCGAGGTCAGTAATGCGTTTGCCATGAACCGTGCGCTTTGGAATGCGACGATCGGGCATACGATGGAAGAAATGTGGGACCATGTTTTCACGTATGACAACATTCGGCGGACGGAGACATTTTTTTTGAACAATTGCCCGGCACGGGGCATTATCCCTTCCATTCGGGTTGGCATGCAGCCATATGGTATCCTGCCGACGACGGCCTATTCCAGGTTCCGGATGCAGTCCAATTTTGACATTGACAACTTTCCGCCGCTTTCATCGGTGAACCCGCTGGTGTTCGAACTTTCCAAACAGGCCCGGTTCGATATCCGCTTTTATGAGATTTTAAAGGTGTTGAACTCCGAGTGGACCCGGCTTAGAAGCTCGTTGGTAGAACATTATGAGCTTTTGGAAGGCGATAATCCCGAGGGCCGCACGCCACAGCAGCGTTTTATCGAAATCCTGGGGCTTAACCCCAACTCGTC
>CAMLNK010000855.1 GCA_946481035.1 uncultured Dyadobacter sp.
CTCAGCCGCATCAACCCAGGCACAACATTCGCTAACCCAGCTATGGTCGTCAGAAGCTTCCCTACCGGTTCCCGAATCCGTATTGTACAGCGCGTCGGGCAAAGCCATTTATGTAGCGCAGATCGACGGCAAGGCGGGTGAAAAAGATGGCAAAGGCGGGATCGCGAAAGTAGGCCTGGATGGCAAAATCATCGCGCAGGACTGGGTTACCGGCCTGAATGCACCAAAAGGAATGGGTATCAAAGGCGGCAAATTATTTGTGGCCGACATAACCGAGGTGGTCGAAATCGATATCAAATCGGGCAAAATCGATAAAAAGCACGAGATCGAAGGCGCCAAATTCCTGAACGACCTTACCATTGACTCCAAAGGAACGATTTACGTTTCGGACTCGGATACCAAGAAAGTACACGCAATTAAAGACGGCAAAGTTTCTACCTATTTCGAAGATCTGACCCGTCCGAACGGTTTGCTGGCCGTAGGCCCCGACCTTTTAATAGCCGATAGCGGCACTTTGAAAAAATTGAATCCTTCTAAACAAGTCACTGTTGTGGCCGAAGGAATGGATAAAAGTACGGACGGTATCGAGCAGGTAAAGCCTGGCGAATACATTGTGTCGTGCTGGGCTGGCGTGGTGTATTACGTGAAATCGGACGGCACAACCGAGAAATTGCTCGATACGAGCGCCGACAAAACGAACTCTGCGGATATCGGTTATGACCCTGTGAAGAAGATCGTTTACGTCCCGACCTTCATGAAAAACAATGTCGTGGCATATCAATTAAAGTAAATATATTTATTACATCTAAATCAATAAAAAACAAGGCGTTTCATGGACATTTTTGTTGGGAGTCTTTCTTTTAAGTTAAAGGAAAGCGAGCTGCGTGAAGCTTTCGAAAAGTATGGTAAAGTGAGCTCGGCGAAAATTATCATTGACAAAATTACGCGTCAAAGCAAAGGGTTCGGGTTTGTTGAAATGCCCGATGAGACAGAGGCGAGAGCTGCCATTAATGCATTGAACGGGGCGGATATGTATGGCAGGCCATTAGTGGTGAACGAATCGCAGAAGAGAGAACCCAGAAGCGACGGCGGCGGCGCCCCGCGTCCTGATACGCGCAACCGGGAAGGCTTTAACCGGCCACGACCGGCTGGAAATGATAGTCCAGGCAACAGAACGCCTTATAATCAAGATAGAAATACAGGAAGGGATTATACCCGGCAAGAACCATCTCTTGACGACGACGATCAGGACGATGATGACGCACCAAGCAGCGCACCGGCAAGACCAGCCGAACGCAACTTCGGCGACCGGGGCTTCTCGGGAGGAGGGGGCGGAGGCTTCCGCCAGCCCGACAAGCAACGCGACAAGGGGCATCACGACCGCGGACATGACCATAACCGCCACCAGGGAGGCCGGCCTAAAATGGAAGACCGTTACAGCAGCAAAAAAGGCGGAGGCGGTTCGAAAGACTACGGGCGCCGGTTCGGTGGCGGCGACGATTGGGATTGATATAAGAAATTGTAAAAAGAGCCTGCAAGTTATTTGCAGGCTCTTTTTATTTCCTGAATATGAAGTAAACCGCCAGGACCAGAAAGACGAACCCGACGAAATGGTTCCAGCGAAAAGTCTCCGTTTTGAAAAAGAGCAGGGTGAAAACCATGAATATGACCAGGGTGATCACTTCCTGTATCACTTTGAGCTCCACGAGTGAAAAAGGTCCGCCATTTTCTTTAAAACCGATCCGGTTGGCAGGAACCTGGAAACAATATTCAAACAGGGCTATTCCCCAACTGATGAGAATGATAGAGAACAGCCCCAGTTTGCTGAACCAACCCAGCTCCTTGAATTTCAAATGTCCGTACCACGCCATCGTCATGAAGGCATTGGACAAGATTAAGAGGCCGATGGTCAGGAAGGATTTCATGCAGTTGCTTTAACTTTGTTATCCCGGAAGAACAATACAAAAAGCACCAGAACCACCGCCGCAATGCCGGCAGGTACCATCCAGATCGACGTCCAGTTTTTCACATTGTCGACTGTGTATATATCAGCCGCCACACCGGCAATCCACGAACCGATACCCATTCCGATACCGTAAGTGGCGATCGAGATCAGGCCTTGTGCGGAAGAGCGGTATTTCTCGCCCGCTTTGCTATCCGTATAAATCTGGCCGGTAACGAAGAAAAAGTCGTAACAAACACCGTGCAGCACGATTGCGAGGTAAAGCAGCCATTCGCTGGAAGCATCGCCGTAGCCGAAGCCGATGAAGCGGATGATCCAGGCGACAAGTCCTACCACAAGCATCCATTTTACTCCAAAACGGGCAAATGCAAGCGGGATAAGAAGCATAAATACCACCTCAGATACCTGCCCCAGCGACATTTTGTTTTCCACATTGGTCATACCCGAATCCGTCAGCGACGGGTTGGCCATCGCGTAATAGAATGACAGCGGGATACAGATCAACAGGGAAGAAATAAAGAAGATCGCGAACGAACGGTCTTTAAACAATTTGAATGCATCCAAACCAAGAATATCCGAGAAAGACGTGTGTGCGCTTGGTTTTGGAGGGGTATCAGGCAAAAAGAAGGAGTAAACACCCAGAAATGCAGCCGTAAACATGGAAATTTTGAAAATCAATGCAGTACCGCCAATTTCATAGTAGCCGATGATGTTGGTAACGGCGATCCAGGCTATTGTTCCCATTACACGGATGGCCGGAAAATCCTTTTCGGAATTGGTTACCTGCTGCATGGCAATGGACGTCGTGAGCGACATCGCAGGCGCAAAAGTGATACAATAGGCCAATATCACCCAGAAAAACGTGTCGGGATCCTTAATTTCCGACAGCACATACAGGATCGCCGCACCTGCCAGGCTCAATATACCCAGCACTTTTTGCGCAGCGAAATAACGGTCGGCGATCATACCCACGAAGAATGGCGCGATGATCATCGCGATGGAGAATGCAGCGTATGCATTTCCCACCTGGACGCCGGTAGCGCCCAATTCTGTAAACATATACTTACTCATTTGCCCGTACCATGCGCCCCACACAAAATAGAGCAGGAACATCATGGCCATCAACTGAAAGCGGGTGGAGTTTTTCATAAACTAGGTTAGCGGTTGTAGGAGATTGATTGGTATAACATGAGA
>CAMLNK010000856.1 GCA_946481035.1 uncultured Dyadobacter sp.
GGGAGAACCTGAGTGACGGGGAAAGGCATTTTATTTCCCACGTACTGGCATTCTTCGCGGCATCCGACGGGATCGTCAATGAGAACCTGGCTGTCAACTTTCTTAGCGAAGTGCAATATGCGGAAGCGAAATGCTTCTACGGGTTCCAGATTGCGATGGAGAACATCCACTCCGAAACCTACTCGTTGCTGATCGATACTTACATTAAAGACCCGGTTGAAAAAGACAGGCTGCTCCGTGCGATCGAAACCATCCCTTGCGTGCAGAAAAAGGCGGACTGGGCATTGAAATGGATCAACAGCCCTGTATTTGCCGAGCGTATCATCGCATTCGCAGCGGTGGAAGGAGTTTTCTTCTCGGGATCGTTCTGTTCGATATTCTGGCTGAAAAAACGTGGCCTTATGCCCGGACTTTCCTTCTCGAACGAGCTGATCTCCCGCGACGAAGGCTTGCACTGTGAGTTCGCATGTTTGCTCTATACCAAACATATTCTGAACCAACTGCCGCAGGAGCGCGTGATCGAGATTATGCTGGATGCCGTTGAAATCGAAAAAGAATTCGTGAGCGAGGCACTTCCCGTGTCGCTGATCGGTATGAATGCCGATTTGATGAAGCAATACATCGAATATATCGCCGATTTCTGGCTTGAAAGACTTGGCTGCCCGAAACAATTCGGCTCAGCCAACCCATTCGACTTTATGGAACTGATCTCGCTTCCGGGCAAGACCAACTTCTTCGAAAAACGCGTGGGAGAATATCAGAAGGCGGGTGTAATGAGTGGTGTGAAGGACAAGGAATCCGCACACAAAATCTCGTTCGACTCGGATTTCTAAGAATTCAGCATTTGAAGAAAGCCCTGGCTGCAATCGCAACCAGGGCTTTCTTCATTTATAACTCTCCTGTTTCATTTAAATCTCCTATTTCCTTCCACACCAACTCGCTTTCATATCCCTTCCCGAGCGCGAACCTGGCCAGTTTCTGTTTCAGTTTAAATGGATCAGTTTCTGTTTTTGAAAGCAAATTCCGCTTCTTCGAAAGCAATTCCCGCAAGCCGGACACGTAATCTTCGTCGCCGATCTCGTTCATTCCTTTTTCAATGCTGTATGTGCTCAATCCACGGCGGTTGAGTTCTTGTCTGATTTTCATACGGCCCCAGTTTTTGATCCTGAATTTGCCGCCGGCATAGGTCTTCGCAAAGCGTTCCTCGCTGAGATAATTCATGGAAATCAGCTCGGCGATGATCTCGTCGGCCTCGTCGCCCCACACATTCCATTTTTTCAGCCGCTGCTTCACCTCGTCCTGCGTGCGTTCCTGGTAGGCGCAATAGGAAGCCGCTTTTTGCAGAATAAGCCGGTCCATCTATCCCGTTTTTGATTAAATGTTCTTAACAATGTGCAAGATTAAGGAAATATCACGGACGAATAACTATTTTTGAAAGTACAAGAAACCCCTATTTCTGTTCATCCAAACCCTTTGAACCATGACTTTCCAGAGACGGTCTTTTCTTAAACTCCTCCCTGCATTATCCGGAATCACCTATTTGTCGGAACCCGCCAAAGCGCAACCGGCCGCGAACATCTCGTTGCGGTTCATCGTCGCATCCGATGGGCATTACGGGCAGCCCAACACGGAGTTCAAGGCCTTCCATTCCGACCTGGTAAGCTGGGTAAACCGCGAAAAACTGCAAAAAGGCGTAGATTTCCTGTTCATCAACGGCGACCTCATCCACGACGATCCTACTTTATTATACGATTTCAAAAACACGATCTCGAACCTGAGCGTGCCCTATTATGTGAGCCGGGGCAATCACGACAAAGTGGGGCTGGACGTGTGGCAAAGCACCTGGGGCTACCCTACCAACCATAGTTTTGCCAAAGGGGAATATGCATTTGTGGTAGGCGATACTTCGAATGAAAAAGGCGAATACGTATGTCCGGATGCGACCTGGCTCCGCACCGAGCTCGCCAAATACAAGGACAAAAAAGGCATTTTCGTGTTCCTGCACATTACCCCGGCCAAATGGACCGTGAACGGCATCGAATGCAAGGAAGTGATCGAACTATTCGAAAACACCCCGAATGTAAAAGCCATTTTCAACGGCCACGACCACGACCAGGACAGCACCAAAATCTACGGCAAAAAGCCCTATTTCTTCGACGGCCATTTCGGCGGCAGTTGGGGAACGGCCTACAAGGGTTACCGCATCGTTGAAATCTACAACGATCACACGTGGCAGTCCTACCAATACAACCCGACGGCGGCACCGGTTTTGAATACGTTCAGCGGGAAGAGCTAGTTAGTATTCGCCCTGGTACAGAGTTTGAACCACCCGATTCATCCAATCAACAAAAACACCCGATGGATCTACTCAGTGGCCAGCCTCATTGGTTTTATAAAAACGGGGCTTTGCATGCTTATCCTGCATTATCCGAGAATCTCACGGCAGAGATTGTGATCATGGGCGGCGGCATTACCGGGGCATTGCTGGCCTGGCATCTAACGCAGGCCGGTTTTCCGGTGGTTGTGTTGGAAAAACGGCATATCGGAATGGGAAGTACATCCGGTTCCACGGCATTGCTGCAATACGAAATCGACACAATGCTGACCGACCTGATTGACCTCGTAGGAGAAAAGCATGCCGTGCGCAGCTACCTGTTATGTGTGGAAGCCATTCACAAAGCCCGAGAGATTGTGAATTCGTTATCCGTCAAAACAGGCTTTTCACTGGTTAAAAGTGTGTATTATGCGTCGAAAAAGGCCGATTTACCACGATTGAAAAAAGAATGCGAGGCGCGCCAGCGGATCGGCATCGATGTCGACTGGTGGGACCAGGCCACATTGCGTTCCCATTTCCCCGGTATTCACAAAAACGGTGCGATCCTCTCGCACGATGCCGCGCAGGTAGACGCGTACGCGCTCACCCATGCGCTCTTGCAGGAATGCGTGCAAATGGGCGCGCGCGTGTATGATACCGTCGAAATTACCGACATCAAGCACGAACGCGGCGGCACGAAGCTAGTTTTAAACAACGGAAGCATCGTTAAAACAAAGAAATTGGTCGTAGCGGCAGGTTATGAGTCACAAAAGCTGATATCCCACAACTTCGTGCGCCTGCATGCTACCTACGCGATCGTGAGCAAGCCGATGCCGG